>DASSYU010000524.1:0-2796 GCA_035703125.1 Pseudolabrys sp.
TCCGATGTCGAGGTAGAAACTCATATAGAGCCGCTGCAGCCGCAGGACGCGTCCGGACGCGAGGCGCCTCCCGAGCGGGTCAAGGCCGTCGCAATGGCCCTATCCGAGCTGGCGGCCAAAAGTCGCAATATCCGCGACGTACACAACGTAAGGGTGCGCGAGACCGGCGAAGGCGAAATTGTCAATTTTCACTGCCGCGTCGATCCGCGCTTGAGCGTCCAAAGCGTCCATGAAAACGTCGACGCCCTTGAACGCGCGCTCAAGGAGCAATCCCCGCCGATAAAACGCGTGATTGGTCACGCCGAACCCATGCGCTAAACCGCAGTCCATTCTGGCAGTTCGCAGCGCATGTTGGGCCTCTCGCACGGCAATTTTGTCAGCGTAGCGATTGAGGTTGAGAAACAGCACTAGGCACGATGACCGCGGCACCCTGCACACGACCGTCGCGTAGATCTGACAACGCTTCATTTGCGCGCGCCAGCGAATAGCGCGTTATCTCGCACTTGACATTCGCCTCCGGTGCAACGTCGAGAAACTCCCGCGCATCCGACCGCGTGAGATTTGCAACCGACATCACATGTCTCTCCTCCCAGAGCAGCTTGTAGGGAAAGCTTGGTATGTTCGACATGTGAATTCCTCCGCAAACGACGCGGCCACCTTTTTTCACCGCCTTGAGCGCAATCGGTACGAGCGCACCGACCGGTGCAAAGATAATCGCGGCATCGAGCGGCTCCGGTGGCAATTGATCGGAGGCGCCTGCCCAGGCTGCGCCAAGTGAGAGAGCAAGCCGCTGTGCCGGTTCATCACCAGCGCGCGTGAATGCGAAGACACGCCGGCCCTGCCATTTTGCGACTTGCGCCAGAATGTGTGCAGCGGCGCCAAACCCGTAGAGGCCAAGCGTTTCACCCTCGCCGGCCATGCGATAGCTCCGCCACCCGATCAGACCTGCGCAAAGCCAGGGCGCGATTTGCGGGTCATCGAGTTCGCTGACCAACGGAAAGCAGAAACGAGCGTCCGCGACCGCATGAGTGGCGAAGCCGCCGTCCCGCGTATAACCGGTAAAAACCGGCCTATCGCACAAGTTTTCGCGGCCGCTGCGGCAAAAGTCGCAGACGCCACAAGTGCTGCCTAGCCATGGCACCCCAACGCGATCGCCCACCCTGAATGTCTCCACGCCCGCCCCTACTTCCTCCACGCGGCCGACGATTTCGTGACCGGGGACGATCGGTAAACTGGGATGCGACAGTTCCCCATCGACCACATGAAGGTCGGTGCGGCAAACCCCGCACGCCTTTACAGACATCATGATTTCGCCAGAGCCTGCCACCGGTCGTGGGCGCTCGCGCAAGACAAGCGGCGTTCGTGGACGCTCAAGCACCATGGCATGCATGCGTTGCACCATTCTTTCTTCCAATTAACGGCGGAACATCATAGATCACAGCACATGCGCACCGACACTGCAGAGCCGATCCGGCTGAAAGACTACCGTCCACCCGAATGGCTGGTTGATACGGTCTCACTTGACGTTTCGTTGCACCCTACCGACACAAGGGTACGGGCAGCTATGCTATTCAGGCCAAACCCGGCCAGCGCGGCGGCGCCATTGGTGCTCGACGGCGACGGCTTGCGCCTGGTTTCGCTCAAGCTCGACGGGAATGCGGTGCCGGACGGCAGCTTTGTCGCAACGCCTGACGGCCTCACGATCCCGCAGCCGCCAAACAGGCCGTTTACGCTTGAAGTTGAGACGATCGTCGATCCATCCGCGAACACGCAACTCTCCGGGCTTTATCGTTCGAGCAGCACCTATTGCACGCAATGCGAAGCCGAAGGTTTCCGGCGCATCACCTATTTCCCCGACCGGCCCGACGTCATGGCGGTCTACACGGCGCGCATCGAGGCCGACAAAGCGGAAGCACCGGTCCTGCTTGCAAATGGCAACCTGGTCGAGGCCGGCGACGCGCCCAGCGGACGGCATTTTGCGGTCTGGCACGATCCGCATCCCAAACCGTCTTATCTGTTTGCTCTTGTTGGCGGCGACCTTGCCGTTGTCGAAGACCGGTTTGTCACGATGTCGGGACGCAAGGTGACGCTGCGGATCTATGTCGAGCATGGCAAGGAGAGCCGCTCCAGCTATGCAATGGATTCGCTCAGGCGAGCCATGCGGTGGGATGAGGCCGTCTTTGGCCGCGAATACGATCTCGACATCTTCATGATCGTCGCCGTTTCTGATTTCAACATGGGCGCCATGGAGAACAAAGGACTCAACGTCTTCAACGACAAGTATGTGCTTGCCAGTCCCGAGACCGCGACCGATGCCGACTACGCGCACATCGAGGCCGTGATCGCCCACGAATACTTTCACAACTGGACTGGCAATCGCATCACCTGCCGCGATTGGTTTCAGCTTTGCCTGAAGGAAGGCCTCACCGTATTCCGCGATCAGGAATTTTCCGCCGACATGCGTTCGCGGCCCGTCAAACGCATCGCCGATGTTCGTGCACTGCGCGGCGCCCAGTTCGTCGAAGATGCCGGACCGCTTGCGCATCCGGTCCGTCCGGAAACATATCGGGAGATCAACAATTTCTACACGGCCACTGTCTACGAGAAAGGTGCCGAACTGGTGCGCATGGTGCAGACTTTGATCGGTAAGGAAAAATTCCGCACCGGAATGGATCTCTACTTTGCCCGCCACGACGGCGAGGCTGCAACGGTCGAGCAATTTATCCAGTGCTTTGCAGACGCCAGCGGCCGCGACATGACCCAATTCATGAGATGGTACAGCCAGGCCGGCACCCC
>DASSYU010000080.1:0-4229 GCA_035703125.1 Pseudolabrys sp.
CAGCTGCAACATGTCCGGATTGAGCGCGTTGATGATGTCGAGCAGCATCTCATCGTTCGCATCGACCGTGAGCGCGACCTTGACGGCGCGGCCTTGCACACGCTGGCCGAGCGTGCGCGCAGCCTCAAAGCCGATGTGACGCGGGCTTGGGGGAAAGAATACGAAGCCAACGAGGTTGGCCCCGGAATCGAGCGCTACATCAAGCGCTTGCGAGGTCTTAAGGCCGCAGATTTTGATCGACAGAGGCATTATGAGGCGCGTTCTACCGCCTTATCCACGCGGCCGCAAAGCGGAACGTGCCGGTTACGGAAGTGGCGGCGGAATGACCGTATACGGGGCGGGATCGGGTGTGCGCGGGCTTTCCGGCGTGAAGCGGCGGCGGATCACATCAAGTTCCTGATGCAGTGCGCGCACGTCCGTATCAAGCTTGCGCGCCGCACGGCGCCATCGGGCTTGGCCGACCCAGGCAACGGTGCCGCCAATCAGCACACCAAGAATGACAAGCACGACGATGAGAACGAAAAGCGGCAGCGTGACCGCATAGGCTGGGCTTGTCGTCGAAAAGGGGTCGAATGACACCGTCACCGATTGCCGGTTGGCCACCGCGAAGATGATAATGACCGCCGCCAACGGCACGAGGATCACCGCCGACACGATTTTGCGGAACATTGTCGACGCCCTTTGTCAAAAAATCGACGGCCGGGACATGCCCGGCCACAATCATAGCATTTTCGCAAACCGGAAAAACCGGCCCCTAAATCGAGTCCGGCTTGTTCAACCGCTCACGCATTTCCTTGCCGGTTTTGAAGAACGGCACCGATTTCTTGTCGACAGCCACATGAGCTCCGGTCCGGGGATTCCGGCCGGTTCGTGCCGGCCGGTGCTTCACCGAAAAGGCACCGAAGCCACGCAATTCGACGCGGTCGCCTTTGGCCATGGCGCTGGTGATCTCGCCGAGAATGGCGTTGACGATATTTTCGACGTCGCGTTGGTAAAGGTGAGGATTCTGGGAGGCAATTCGCTGGACAAGCTCTGACTTGATCATTGACGCCGCCCTGCCCGGTCAAGTGGTACTCAGTTGGTGGATGGAGGGTGCCAAAGCGCCAAGAGACCGTCAAGATTAAGTCTCTCGACCGCCTGCACTGCGCCCCATTCTTCGATGCGGTGCGCAATGGCGCCGAGCCCCACAGCTTGGAATGTCCAAGCCGTGACGTGCAGGAAGGAAAGCTCGCTGAAGCGTGGCCGCAGCGAATAGTCGCGAACCGGCGTGTTGGCGGGTACCTTTTTTTCCTTTTCCAGCCAGGCCAGCGCAGTTTTCTCGTTGCCGAGCCCGTCGACCAGCTTGAGCCCCATCGCCTGCCGGCCGGTAAAGACGCGTCCATCGGCCACGCGGGTAAGCTGGCCGTTGTCCATTTTCCGCCGATTCTTCACCAGATCTTTGAACCAGGCATAGGAATCCAGCACGATCGCTTCGATCGCCGCGCGGGCTTCCGGACTTGTTGGCTCAAACCCGTTCGGCGCCGCCTTCAAGGGCGATGATTTCACCTCTTCCACCTTGATGCCGATCGTTTTGAGTACATCGGTGAAATTTGGATACTGGAAAAGGACGCCGATCGAGCCGACCAGCGATGTTTCGTTGGCAATGATATGGACGGCCGAAAGCGCTGCGATATAGGCGCCGGATGCCGCGAGCCCGTCAACGACCACAACCATCGGCTTTTTGCTCTGGAGCTCGCGCAGCGCGCTGTAGAGCTGCTCGGAGCCGGCTGTGGTGCCACCTGGACTGTCGATATGGACAATCACCGCGCTCGCACGCGATCGGCCAAGCCGTTCAAGCGCCTCGATCCTGTCCTGATTGCCGCGAATGAGGCCCTGAATCTTGATGCGCGAAATGTAAGCGCCCGGCGGCATCAACCGGCTGCCAGGAACAAACAAGAGAGCGCCACCGCCGATTGCGACCAGCGCCACCACGACAGCAGTTACCCGCCAGAACGTGAGCTTGCGCCGCATGCGGCGACGATCAACGATGGCGTCGGCATCGAGCGACATGGTCTCGCTCCATTGGTTCACGCGTGATAGTGCAGCAAATCGCGCACCGGCTCCACATCACATATGTCAAATCGTCACCAGATTGTACCGGTCAACATCGCGCATCGCGCAACGATGTGGCCGAGTTTTGGCGGCATTAAAGTGAAAAACCCGGGGTTCGCCCCGGGTTTTCCGTCTCTTTAGGGGTCCAAATAAGGACCTATTCTTCGGCCTTTTCGGTTTCGGCTTCCGGCTTATCGCCAGCCCGCTGCTTGAGCGCCGCACCGAGAATATCGCCAAGCGAAGCACCTGAATCGGCCGTGCCGTACTGGGCAATCGCCTCTTTCTCCTCGGCCACCTCCAGCGCCTTGATAGAAACGCCGACCTTGTGAGTCTTGCGGTCGAACTGCGTGACGCGGGCATCCACTTTCTGGCCGACCGAGAATCGCTCCGGCCGCTGTTCGCCGCGCTCGCGGGCGAGATCGGCACGCTTGATGAAGGCGGCGAGATCGGTGCCGAGGATCTTGACGTCGATTCCGGCCTCTTTCACCTCGGTAACCTCGCAGGTAACGACCGACCCCTTCTTGAGGTCGCCTGCAGATTCCATCGGATCGCCGGCGAGTTGCTTGACGCCGAGCGATATACGCTCCTTCTCGACATCCACGTCGAGAACCTGCGCCTTGACGATGTCGCCCTTCTTGTATTCTTCGATCACCTGCTCGCCGGGGCGCTTCCAGTCGAGATCGGACAGATGGACCATTCCGTCGACGTCGCCATCAAGGCCGAGGAACAGGCCGAATTCGGTCTTGTTCTTGACTTCGCCTTCGACCGTCGACCCCGGTGGATGTTTCTCTACGAACACTTCCCACGGATTGCGCATGGTCTGCTTGAGGCCCAGCGAAATACGGCGCTTGACTGGATCGACCTCGAGAATCTGCACTTCGACTTCCTGCGAAGTAGAGACGATCTTGCCCGGATGGACGTTCTTTTTGGTCCATGACATCTCGGACACGTGGATCAGCCCCTCGATGCCAGGTTCAAGTTCCACAAAGGCGCCGTAGTCGGTGATGTTGGTAACACGCCCCTTGAAGCGGGCGCTCACCGGATACTTGCCTTCGATTCCTTGCCACGGATCGTCCAGCAGCTGCTTCATCCCAAGCGAGATGCGATGCGTCTCGTGGTTGATCTTGATGATCTTGACTTTCACCTGCTGGCCGATGTTGAGCACTTCTGTCGGATGATTGACGCGCCGCCATGCGATATCGGTTACGTGCAACAGGCCGTCGATGCCGCCCAGATCCACGAACGCACCGTAGTCGGTGATGTTCTTCACAACGCCGTCGATGACCTGACCTTCCTCGAGATTCTGCACCAGCTCCTGGCGCTGCTCGGCGCGGGTCTCTTCCAGAACTGTGCGGCGCGACACAACGATGTTGCCGCGCCGGCGATCCATTTTCAGAATTTGGAATTGCTGCGGTACGCTCATCAGCGGTGTGACGTCGCGTATCGGCCTGATGTCGACCTGCGAACGCGGCAGGAATGCAACTGCGCCGTCGAGATCGACCGTGAAGCCGCCTTTGACTTGATTGAAGATGAGGCCTTGCACTTTCTCGTTTGCGTTGAATGCCTTCTCGAGCTTGCCCCAACTTTCCTCGCGCCGCGCCTTGTCGCGCGACAACACCGCTTCGCCGAGCGCATTCTCGACACGCTCGAGATAGACTTCAACCTCATCGCCGACCTTGAGATCAGCCTGCCGTCCCGGGCCGGCGAACTCACGCAGGGCGACCCGACCTTCGGTCTTCAGACCGACATCGATGACAGCAAATTCCTTTTCGACGCCGACGACCTTACCTTTGATGACGGAACCTTCCTGCAGGTTTCCGCCTCCGAACGCTTCGTCGAGCATCTTGGCGAAGTCTTCACGCGAGGGTGCTGTAGCGGTGACCATGGAGTCTCCTGTTTGCGGCGCGCCGGCGGGTTGGAATGGCGTTCCAAATGCGCGGGCCGATGGTCCCGCAGACCAACGGCGGCCTCCGGAATCCCGGTTGGCCGGCGCAAAAACCGTGCTTTCGGAACGATGGTTCGATCGGGCGCGCTTTACGCTGAGGCTCGAGCGGGGCTTTGTCCTCCAACAGCGAGGGGCGTTACTCGCGCCCTCGGCCCGCCCGGCTGGCCTCGACGATGTCGATGGCGGCCCGGAT
>DASSYU010000460.1:0-5650 GCA_035703125.1 Pseudolabrys sp.
TTTCGATGCTCTCAATACGGCGCTCAAGGCGGCCGGGGAGGAGACTCGGCTGCGCGTACTGGCCCTGCTGGCCGAGGCCGAGCTGACCGTTTCCGATCTTACCGACATTTTGCGCCAGTCGCAGCCGCGCATCTCACGTCACCTCAAGCTCCTGGTCGAAGCAGGGCTGGTCGAGCGATTCCGGGAGGGGACCTGGGCATTCTTCCGGCTTGCCGAACATGGTGGAGGCGCGGACGTCGCCCGCGCGCTCATCGAGCGCCTCAATCCTGGCGACCAAACCATCGCGCGTGACCGCGAGCGGCTGTCTTCGGTGCGGCAGGCGCGTGCCGCGGCGGCGCAGGCTTATTTCCGCGCCCACGCCGTCGAGTGGGATCGCATCCGCAAGCTCCACGTCGCCGACGAGGCGGTGGAAGACGCAATCCGTGCGGCGCTGTCCGACAAGCCGTTTCGCTCGCTGCTCGATCTCGGCACCGGCACCGGCCGCATGCTCGAAATGTTCGGCCCGGACATCGAGCGCGGACTAGGGCTCGATCTCTCGCTCGACATGTTGCTGCTTGCGCGCGACCAGCTCGAGCGGGCGGGGCTGAGAAATTGCAGCGTCCGGCAGGGCGACATCTACGACCTGCCGCTCGCCAACGATTCCTTTGATGTCGTCATTCTGCATCAGGTGCTGCACTTTCTCGACGACGGCGCGCGCGCGATCCGTGAGGCGGCGCGCGTGCTGCGTCCGGGCGGACGCCTGCTGGTCGTCGACTTCGCGCCGCACGAGCAGGAATTCCTGCGCGAGCAATTCGCGCACCGGCGCCTCGGCTTTGCGCCCGACACGGTGATGCAGTGGATCACGGCGTCCGGCCTCGATCCCGTGATGCACAAGTCGCTCGCGCCCGAGCCCGGCCCCGAAGGCAAGATCGCCGTTTCGCTCTGGCTTGCGCGCGACACGCGAGCATTGATGGCGACGCCGCTGCGGCGCGAGGTGGCGTGATGAACAGCCCGGTGCGCTTGAGTCGGTTCACGCGCGGCGATAAACGCCGGATCGGCGTGTCGTTCGAATTTTTCCCGCCGAACACCGAAGAGATGGACAAGATCCTGTGGGAGTCGATCGAGCGCCTCGCGCCGCTCGCGCCCGATTTCGTGTCGGTGACCTACGGCGCCGGCGGCACAACGCGCGAGCGTACGCATGCGACCGTCAAGCGCATTCTGGCAGAGACGCCGCTGACGCCGGCCGCGCACCTCACTTGTGTTGCCGCGACTTGCGACGACATCAACGCAATCGTGCGAAACTATCACGCTGCCGGCGTGCGCCACCTCGTCGCCTTGCGCGGCGATCCGGTCGGCGGCGCGGGCGAGCGGTATGCCCCCCATCCAGGCGGCTACCAGAATGCCGCCGATCTCGTGGGTGGCATCAGGCGCATCGCGCCCGATTTCGAGATTTCGGTCTCGGCCTATCCGGAAAAGCATCCGGACAGCCCGACGGTCGAGGCCGATATCGACATGCTCAAGGCCAAGGTCGATGCCGGGGCGACGCGCGCCATTACCCAGTTCTTCTTCGAGAACGATCTTTATTTCCGGTATCTCGATCGCGTTCGGGCGCGTGGTATCGATATTCCGATCGTGCCGGGCATCCTGCCGGTGCAGAACTTCAAGGCGACGACTGGCTTTGCTAAGCGATGCGGCGCTTCGGTTCCAGCGTGGATCGCAGAACGGTTCCAGGGCCTCGACAACGATGCGGCGACGCGCAAGCTGATCGCCGCGGCGGTTACGGCCGAGCAGGTTTTCGACCTCGTCGACCGCGGCGTCACCACATTCCATTTCTACACGATGAATCGCGCCGATCTCGTGTTCGCGATCTGCCACCTGCTGGGCCTGCGGCCTGCTGTGCAACCCGTCAGCTGATCCGGAGTCATTATTGTGAGTGCGCCCTACACCGGCACCCGAGCCGCATTTCTGGATCTGCTGCGCCAGCGCATTCTCGTGCTCGACGGTGCCATGGGCACGATGATTCAGGGCCTCAAGCTCAACGAGGAAGGCTATCGCGGCGCGCGCTTCGACGCCTGGAACCGCGAGGTGCGCGGCAATAACGATCTGCTCAATCTCAGTCGGCCGGATGCGGTGCGCGACATTCATCTCGCGTACTTCCGGGCCGGCGCCGACATCGTGTCGACCAACACTTTCTCCTCGACCAAGATCGCGCAGGCCGACTACGGCATGGAGGGCATCGCCTACGAGCTCAATCATGCGGGCGCGACGCTCGCGCGCGAGGCCGCCGCGCGCGCGGAGAAGGAAGACGGCCGCCGCCGTTTCGTGGCCGGAGCGCTGGGGCCGACCAACCGCACGGCATCGATCTCGCCGGACGTCGCCAATCCCGGTTTCCGCGCCATCACCTTCGATCAATTGTGCGCCGCTTACGGCGAGCAGGCGAAGGGGCTGATCGATGGCGGATCCGACCTGCTGCTGATCGAGACGATCTTCGATACTCTCAACGCCAAGGCAGCCATCTACGCGATCTCCGAGCTCTGCGAGGAGCGCGGCCTCGACGTGCCGGTGATGATTTCGGGCACCATCACCGATCGTTCGGGACGCCTGCTGTCGGGCCAGACGCCGAGCGCGTTCTGGAATTCGGTCAAGCACGCACACCCTGTGACCGTCGGGCTCAACTGCGCGCTGGGTGCGCGCGAGATGCGCGCACACATCGACGAGCTTGGCCGGCTCGCCGACACCTTTGTCTGCGCTTATCCGAACGCAGGCCTGCCCAACGAGTTTGGGTATTACGATGAAAGCCCCGGATACATGGCCGAGCTGCTTGGAGAATTCGCCGAGGCCGGCCTTGTGAATATCGTCGGCGGTTGCTGCGGCACGACGCCCGATCACATCGCGGCCATCGCCAAGGCTGTCGCCGGCAAGACGCCGCGCGCCGTTCCCGAGGTGGCGCGCCAGCTGCGGCTGTCAGGGCTGGAAGGTTTCGCGCTCACCCCGGAAATTCCCTTCGTCAATGTCGGCGAGCGAACGAACGTCACCGGCTCGGCCAAGTTCCGCAAGTTGGTCAGCGCGGGCGACTATTCGGCCGCGCTGTCGATTGCGCGCGAGCAGGTGGAGAACGGCGCGCAGGTGGTCGACGTCAACATGGACGAGGGCCTGCTCGATTCCGAGCACGCGATGACCACGTTCCTCAATCTGATCGCGGCCGAGCCCGATATCGCGCGCGTGCCGGTGATGGTCGACTCATCGAAGTTCTCCGTGATCGAGGCCGGCCTCAAATGCCTGCAGGGCAAGTCGGTGGTGAACTCGATATCGCTGAAGGAAGGCGAGGAGGCTTTCATCGATCACGCCCGCATCGTGCGCCGCTATGGCGCCGCGGTGGTGGTGATGGCCTTCGACGAGAAGGGGCAGGCCGACACGATCGAACGCAAGGTCGCGATCTGCAAGCGTGCCTACGACATCCTCGTCAACAAGGTGGGCTTCCCGCCCGAAGACATCATCTTCGATCCCAACATCTTCGCCGTTGCCACCGGCATGGAAGAGCACAACAGCTACGGCCTCGCTTTTATCGAAGCCGCGCGCCAGATTCGTGCCGGCCTGCCGCATGCGCACATTTCAGGCGGCGTGTCGAACCTGTCATTCTCGTTCCGCGGCAACGAGCAAATGCGCCAGGCCATGCACTCGGTGTTTCTGTTCCACGCCATCAAGGCCGGCATGGATATGGGCATCGTCAATGCCGGTCAGATCGCCGTCTATGACGATCTCGATCCCGAGCTGCGCGAAGCTTGCGAGGACGTCGTACTCAATCGCCGTCCCGACGCGGCCGAGCGGCTGCTGGATCTGGCGAAGAAATTCCAGGGCGCCGGGCAGGGCGGCAAGGAAGCCGATCTCGCCTGGCGTGAGCAGCCGGTCGAAAAACGGCTGGCCCACGCACTGGTGCATGGCATTACGGACTTCATCGAAGCCGACGTGGAGGAGGCTCGGCTGCACGCGAAGCGTCCGCTCGAGGTGATCGAAGGTCCGCTGATGGAGGGCATGAACGTCGTCGGCGATCTGTTCGGCTCGGGAAAGATGTTTTTGCCGCAGGTGGTGAAGTCCGCGCGCGTGATGAAACAGGCGGTCGCCTATCTGATGCCCTTCATGGAGCAGGACAAAGACGGACGGCAACACGGCGGCTCGAACGGCAAGATTGTGATGGCGACCGTGAAGGGCGATGTGCACGATATCGGCAAGAACATCGTCGGCGTCGTGCTCCAGTGCAATAATTACGAAGTGGTCGACCTCGGCGTGATGGTGCCGGCGGCCAAGATTCTCGAAACGGCACGCGCGGAAAGGGCCGACATCATCGGGCTTTCCGGGCTGATCACCCCCTCGCTCGACGAGATGTGCCACGTGGCCGCGGAGATGGAGCGGCAGGGCTTCGAATTACCGCTGATGATCGGAGGTGCCACCACCAGCCGCGTGCACACGGCGGTGAAAATCCACCCCAATTACAAGCGCGGCCAGACGGTCTATGTGACCGATGCGAGTCGGGCGGTCGGCGTGGCGCAGACGCTGATGTCGGTCGATGCCCGCGCCGGCTATGTGGCCGAGCTGCGCGGCGAATATGCCCGCATTGCGGCGGCGCATGCGCGTGCGCAGGAGGACAAGGCGAGGCTGCCGCTTGCAACGGCGCGCGCCAATGCGCTGAAGCTCGACTGGTCGGGCGCCTATCAACCGCCGGAGCCGAAATTTATCGGAACGGAAGTGCTCAACGACTATCCGGTCGGGGAACTGATCGACTATATCGACTGGACCCCGTTCTTCTCGACCTGGGAACTGTCGGGGAAATTCCCGGCCATTCTCGACGACGTCAAGTTCGGCCAGGCCGCGCGTTCCTTGTACGAGGATGCGCGCGCGATGCTCGACAAGATCGTGGACGAGCACTGGTTCAGGGCAAACGCAGTGCTCGGTTTCTGGCCGGCGAACGCAAAAGGTGACGATATTCTTGTTTATGGCGACGAGGTGCGCGATGAGCCGATCGCCGTGCTGCATTCGCTGCGCCAGCAACTTTCGAAACGCGAAGGCCGCGCCAACGGGGCGCTAAGCGATTTCATCGCGCCGCGCGAGAGCGGACTTGCCGACTATATCGGCGGCTTCACCGTCACCGCCGGCATCGGCGAGGATGAGGTCGCCGAGCGGTTCAAGCGCGCCAATGACGACTATTCGGCGATCATGGTGAAGGCGCTTGCGGATCGGTTGGCGGAGGCATTCGCTGAGCGGCTGCACCAACGCGTGCGTAAGGAATTCTGGGGATATGCGGCCGATGAAACGCTCAGCAATGAGCAGCTCATCGCCGAGAAATATCACGGCATCCGTCCAGCACCCGGCTATCCGGCGCAGCCCGATCACACAGAGAAGGGCACGCTGTTCAATCTGCTCAAGAGCGAGCGCATCGGCGTCAAGCTGACCGAAAGTTTCGCCATGTGGCCGGGCGCGGCCGTGTGCGGGCTTTATTTCAGCCATCCGCAGAGCGCCTATTTCGGCGTCGGCAAGATCGAGCGCGACCAGGTTGAGGATTACGCACGTCGCAAAGGTTGGACCGTCGCCGAGTGCGAGCGCTGGCTCGCACCGATACTTAATTATGACGTGCACGCCTCGCCGAGCATCGTCGCGGCCTAACCCCTCCTATAAA
>DASSYU010000203.1:0-4141 GCA_035703125.1 Pseudolabrys sp.
CGCGGGGAAGGGGAAGTGGTACGCCTCGATCAGCATGCGGTCGGCTGCAACCCGATCGAGCATCCGGCGTCGCGTTTCGACGGCCTGTGGCCCATCCATGTCGAAGGCTGGTTGCCATTCGGGATGGCGCGCAAACAAATAGGGGTTTCGTACGGTGTCGCTCATCGCCAGCATGGATTGATTGCCGGAATGGATGGCGAATGCCGTATGGCCGGGCGTATGGCCGTAGGCCGCCACGGAGATGATGCCGGGCGCGACCTCGTTGCCCGGTTTGAAGCGTCTTACATCCTTGGCGATGTCCTTGAAAATACGCCGCGCGTTCAGGAAATAGCGCTTCACCGCGCCTTCCGCTTTCGACATGTTCGCATCGTCCATCCAGAAATCCCATTCCGGATCCGGCACGACGACCTCGGCGTTCGGAAAAATCTTTGCGCCGTCTTTGGTTTTGATGCCGCCGATATGATCCGGATGGAAATGCGAGATCAAAATCGTGTCGACTGCTTTCGGATCGATGCCGGCCGCCTGGAAGTTGTCGAGCAGGCTGCCCGCGGTGTCGGCGATCTGGCCTGCGGTCCCGGTATCGATCAGCACCAACTTTGCGCCGGTGTTTACCAGCAATGCCGTGAACGAGACGGGCAAAATCTTCGGCGGCAGGAATGCTGCGGCGAGCGCGTCGTTGACCTCGGCGCTGCTCGCGTTGCGGACGAATTTTTCGTCGATCGGCACATACCAGACGCCGTCATAGAGCGCGGTGAGCTGATAGCTGCCGAGATTGTAGCGATAGACGCCGGAGCCCTGCGCCGTAGCCGACGGTGCGCGCGCCGCCGCGGGCGGCGTCAGCGCCGCGCCGGCGAGCAGCGCCGAGCCGGTCAGGAACGCGCGGCGGTCAAGAGCGGTCATTGCGGTCGTCTCACCTTGTTGCGGGGAGTTTAACACCGCTCCGGTGCCCAAGCGTCCCTAGCCCAGCTACGCCCCTAGACCTATTTTCCCGCTCATCCCCGCGCACCAACATCGGGTTTACCCGATGTTGGCGTATACGTGCGCAAGTCGGCTAAAGGGCGGCAAAGCACGGCCCGCTCGTCCCCGCGAAAGCGGGGATCCAGAAACATCCACGTGCTTGCAATGCCCGTGCGGATTCCCGCTTTCGCGAATGAGCGGAGAATGGGCACGGCGGCGCTCGCGCGGGAATGAGCGGAGTGTTGGTGGCGCGCGCAAGCGGCTATGATCACGTGGCGGGCGCAGATAAGGGCGGTACGGGGAATGCGGATCAGAATGGTGGCGCTTCTGTTGGTGAGCCTCGCCGCTGCGGTGCTTGCGGGCTGTGCCACCGAGATCGGGCCGACCCCGGCCGAATTGAAGGCGCGCTGGGAGGCGGAAAATATCTATCCGCAGAACTACCGGCAGGACTTGCTGGCATTCCTGCGAACGTATCTCAACAATCCGACGCATGTGCGCGCGGCGGCGGTCTCGCAGCCCCAGCTCAGATACATTGGGCCAGGCGACCGCTACGTGAGCTGCGTGCGCTTCAATGCGCGCAATTCCGACGGGAAGTACGTGGGATCGAAGGAGGGCGCGGCGACGTTTGTGTCGGGCAAGCTCGAGCGCTTTTTCGATACCCCGAGAGAGTTGCGCGAGCGCGAGCTGTGCAAGGACGCCGCGTTCGTGCCGTTCCCGGAACTGGAACGGCTGACGCGATAAAACACGCCCAACAACCGCCGGGCCGGTTAGCTCGGCGGCAAAATTTCAGACAAACGACTCTTTAATCAGCTCGGAGAAAAGGTCACTTGACCTTGAGGTTCTCCGCGGACGTCTTTCCGCGATTCTCGACGAGCTCGAACTGAACGGTCTGTCCTTCGTTCAGCGTGCTAAGTCCGGCGCGTTCAACAGCCGAGATGTGCACGAACACATCCTTCCCGCCCTCTTGAGGCTGGATGAAGCCATAGCCCTTCGTCGGATTGAACCACTTAACGGTGCCCTGAGGCATTGCTAGATCTCCGAGGTATTGCAAACACCTTAGTGTGCCATACTCCTTAAGGCGTGAACAAGGTCCCAAAGCACGAGACTTGGAGCGGGACCTGATGGATATTTTGCCAGTTTCACCGGGGCTTCTTGCGCGTCCGGTCGGTGGCCTTCGGTCGGTGGCCTTGGGCGGTTCGTCCGACATTGTGAAATGAGGGGAAGGTTGGCCCGGGACGCGCGCGTTGCGCGACGTCAGGTACGAAACAAAGGTACCAACATACGAAATTTGGACAAAACCTTGGGCGAGGCGCGCCGGTGCCGGGTGAGAGATTTGAACTCCCGACCAACGGTTTACAAAACCGCTGCTCTACCACTGAGCTAACCCGGCTGGCCGCAGGAATGGGACCGCTTAGCACCACCGCTGGGGTCAGTGAATACAGATTTGCTTAGACCGCTAGCCTTTCCCAAACAGGCGCGACCCGACGCGCCGCGCGAATTGCTCGGCGCGGACCATCAGGGACAGTCGCCGCCTCGCGTTCGCAGGGTCGTCGGGGCCAAATACTGTTCCGAGCGCGAAGCTCAGTGCCTCACCCGGAGGCGGCCGCGCGCGGCCATCCTCATCGGAGGGGCTGTCGTCGGGAATGCAGATGACGGCGAGGGCGGGGCGCCTCGCCCTATGGTAGCCCGCAAGGGGGGGCTTCACCTAGGCCTTCTGGGCTGACGTGAGGAGACAGGCGTATTGCACCGCCGTGAACGCCAGCAGCAAGCATCCGTACCCGATGAATTCGATCCCCAACATGGTCAGTCTCCCCGTAACCATTGTTTCGACTGGAGGATAGGTGAATCCGCCGTGAAGACTGTGTTGGCCATCACAAAAATGCGGGTTCGCCGGTCGAGGCATTTTCCGCTGGATTTGCGATTATTTACGAGGGGATAGGGCGGCGGAAAGGTATCTTCATACGTCAGTCCGGGACGGCGCCGGAAAGGCGATTGGGACTTGTCGTGCAACATTCTCCGCTCATTCCCGCGAAAGCGGGAATCCAACGTTTTTGGCTCTGGGTCTCCGCTTTCGCGGGGACGAACGGACAAAAAATCGTTTCAGGTCGACTCGATCAAACACTGGTCTAGCGGGGCGCGAGCGCCCAAACTATAGCGTGCTCGTCAGCTTTTCCAGGAGTCGATCAGCCAGCCGGCCGACTGCAGCACCGCCGGCGAAAGCTTCGCCGCGGCGCGGGCGTGGTTTGCGGCAAAAGCGAGGATGCCAGCGATTGGTGCAAAGCAAGAAGGCCGCAAGTGCCAACTAAGCGCCAACACCCGCACGATTAAGATTACCCGACAATTGAAGGAAGCCGCTTAAGTATGCTCGAGATCCATTTTGAGGAACTGGAGTTGTGTCGATGCGTGCTGGCGCGTTGCTGCCTTAAATTCGAACTAAGCGCGCCCGACAGTAGAGCTGAACACATCGGCAAGGTATCTAGTCGATTAAATTTCGCGGGCAGGTCGACGTCGCGGTTCGCTTGACGCGGTAAACAGGCAGCAAATGAAAATCGCAGCGATGACGCTCAATGCGAGCAAACCCGCAAGAATGGCTAACGCCGAATGCATGAGAGTGGTGCTTAAGCGCTGTTTGTTAAGATCGGCCTTTTAATCGAGGTAAAATTCTTATTAGAAATACCGTGCAGAAGGCCGGCAACTCAGGTCGATGCCCTCACCCAGGGCCTCGCATCGGGCCGCGAAAGACGCGGCGAAGTGTCGGTAAACTTCCTTTGTGGGCTCTACTAAAATTAGCTCCGACATGTACGCACAACGAGCACGTGTTCTTCGGTGGTTGCTGATTCCGTTGTGCTGACTGCGGTAGCCACGCTACCGGGGCCCTAGTCGCGACCACCGCGGTCGCGTGACTCTTTCGTTTGCTCGCAACACGACCGCGCCAAACATAGTGCAGTGACCATCATTGTCACCTGTAGCTGCCGTGAAATGCATTGCTGGTAACGTTAACCAGCTCTTCCACAGGCAGCACGATGAAAAGATACCGAGCGTGGCAATCGCGGCTGCTTTCGCGCTGCTCCTAGGCCGGGTCATTGCGGCCGTTCAGATCGGCAACATGATGTTTGGCCCAATTGATTCGGGTGCCGCGGCGTACGTCCTTTTTGACGTTGCGTTACATAACAATTCATCGGCA
>DASSYU010000238.1:0-6685 GCA_035703125.1 Pseudolabrys sp.
GGCGAGAAGCCAGCTGATATTTCCTTAACTCCGAATGGCTGGCCGATTTTGCCGAAGGCATTTGAGCAAACGCTCTTGACGGTCGCCAGGCAATATTCCCTGCCGATCTATGTGCTTGAAAATGGCTTTGGCGGAAAAGACGCACCCGACCCGGACGGCAAAGTTCGCGACCCGGAGCGCATTGCGTTCATACGAGCATATATCGGCGCCATGGACACCGCGGTGGCAAACGGTGCGGATATCCGCGGCTATTTTGTCTGGTCGTTGCTCGACAACTTCGAATGGGATGCGGGCTACAGCGTGCGTTTTGGCCTGACATATATCGACTACGCAAATCAGCGCCGCGTGCCGAAGTCATCGTTTGTGTGGTACCGCGACCTGATCAAGGCAGCGCACGCAGATGATAAGAAGTTATACGTGAGTGAAAGGCGATAAATCCGGAACGCCGATGCCGCAGATCGTCACGCTCACGCCCAATCCAGCGGTCGATCTGTCGACCGCGGTTGAGAGAGTCGTTCCCAGTTTGAAGCTGCGCTGTGCTCAGCCGCGGCGCGACCCCGGCGGGGGCGGAGTCAACGTGGCGCGTGTGATCAAGCGATTCGGCGGCGATACCGAAGCCATTCTTCCCGTGGGTGGCTTTACGGGCGAACTCTTGCGGCGGCTTCTCGAAAAAGAGGGCATCTCGAGCTGCTTGATTAAAGCGGAAGCCGACACCCGGGAGGACTTTTCGGTTACCGAGAGTGGCACGGGTTCTCAATACCGGTTTGTGTTGCCCGGCGAACCGCTGCGCGAATCCGAGTGGCGCGAATGCCTTGAGACTCTCGCTGCCAGGAAGCCACGCTATGTCGTAGGAAGCGGCAGCCTGCCGCCCGGCGTACCAGATGATTTCTATGCGCGGGCCGCCGCTATCGCGCGCAGACTGAGCGCGAAATTCTTCCTGGACACGTCGGGTGCGCCCCTTGCCGCCGCGATCGAACACGGCGTCGACATGATCAAGCCAAACTTGCGGGAAATGCGGGACCTGGCGAGACGATCGCTGTCCTCGGAGGTTGACTGGATCGCGGCTGCTCGCGGATACATCGAATCCGGAAAGGTCGAGACAGTTGCATTGTCTCTCGGTCACCTGGGCGCAATGCTGATTACCCGGGATCGGGCGCTGCGAGCCCTGCCCCCGCCCATCAAGCCGATCAGCACTGTTGGGGCTGGCGATAGTTTTTTGGGTGCGATCGTCTACAGCCTGGCCAAAGGCGACCCCCTGACCGATGCATTCCGGCTTGGCGTGGCCGCCGGCTCAGCGGCCCTCATTCAGGAGGGAACCGGACTCTGCTCCCCCGTTGACGCCTACCGTTTGACGAGTCAGGTCAACGTCACGTCCTTTTGAGTCAGGATATTTTTCCGTTGCGCTCTTTTGCCTCAAGCTCGTCAAGTGCAAGCAGCAAGGTTGCAACGCGGTGCGCGGACGAGCGCCAGTCAGCCAGGCGCTGGTAATTGTCGACAAACCAGTTGAAGGCTCCCTGGACGACAACGAAGGCCGCTGCTGCCTGAGTCAATTCGCCGAGCGACATGGCGCCGCTGAGATATTTTGGAGCGCACAAGATCCAGGCCACCACCGGAGCAAACAGAAAATTTCCGTGCGACACCAGCGTCGTACGAACGAGTTGCCAGCAGAATTCGCGCCACCACAGCAGGACGGCCTGCAGCTTGAGCTGCAATGTTTCACGACGATCGACCTGGTGGGCGTTCTGTGGTGCAGGTTCCTGGCGGAACGTGTCGGCCGCAGCTCGGAATTCCGCTTCGGCCTGGTTGGTACGTTCGATGACGCTGGTGAGGTGGTGGCCAAAAATGATCATGAGGGACGTGATCATTCCGGAGTAAAGGATCACGCCGAACACCAGGTAACCGGGAATCGTCACCGGTCGGCCGAAGACGGTAACATCGATGCTCCCGCCGATCGTCCATAGCACGCCAAAGAAAGTGAGCGCGGTGACGATCGATGAGAAAAAAGCAAGCGACAGGTCGATCGGGGCGTCGGTCGCGATCCGCACATCGGCCGAAATCCGGTATTCCGGATTTTCCGAGCCCTTGGCGAGATGGTTGAGGTGACGAAAGCGGTCCTTTTCCATCCACTTCTCGATCACGTGGAGTGTCAGCGCCTCGCGCCAGCTGCGCTGGGCGGTCATGCGGCCCCATACTGAGGCCGCTGCCAGCAAAATGCTCCCCGCGGCGAGCGGAACAAACAATTGCGCTTGCAACCAAACAGTAGCGGCATCCTTTCGCTCAAGCGCATCGAAGAAGTGCCGGTTCCACAAATTGAGGGCAACTTGCACCAGCAGCTGGAGTAGCACGACGGCGATCAGAAATATGGCGAGCGTTGCGGCCCGGCCGGTCTGCACGCGCCAAAAGACCGAGGCAGCCTGCCAGAACCGCGTCAGGAGCTGCCGCTCGTCGAGAATGAGAGAAATCTGCTGAAAAGGTCGCATGTCCTGTGCACCGCTGGCCGAATACTAGGCGGACACCTGCGCCGCACAAGTGCTGCGCACTATGGGACAACCATAACGGCGCATGGCGCAAAACTTGCTAGTTTTTGCGAGACGCTACCGAGAAAAAGCGCGGACAATCGGCTTTGACCGCGGCGGCCGACAACCAACAAATCCGCCTTTGATCGCTGTACCACGTCGATAATCGCATCACCGGGATCGCCCCAGCCTGTTTTCAACGTTACCGAGCGAACGCCCAGGCGCTGGGCTCGTCTTCGCGCCTGTTTCAGAATCTTGTCGGCCGCCGACTGCATCGTGTCGCTGAGGTCGCCTGCCGTATTGGCCAAAGTCCTGAGCTCAGCTCCGGTAACGCTTCCGCCAATTGTCAGCAGGATGAGATCGGCGCCGGTCGCCTTCGCCAAAGACGCGCCAGCATCGATGGCGCGGTTCGCTGCCGCGGAGCCATCGGTGGCGACAATGATACGGCGCAATGGCATAGCCGCCAAAGAAGGCTGGATTGGCTCGCATCGTCAAGTGGCACTATGCTCGCACGGCGTTGCCGGCCTGACGCAACGGAAATACATGTTATCCAGCCGTCGATATTGCGGTGCGATGTGACCCTCCGCCTGTTGACCTTAAATCTGTGGAACATCAGCGAGCCTCTTGAGCCGCGGTATCACGCGCTCGCAGCGGGGCTCAAAAAGCTGCGTCCCGAGATTGTCTGCCTGCAGGAAGTCTACCGCGATCCAAAATCGGGCCGCAGTCAGGCCGAGCTTGTTGCCGAGATGTGCCGCCTTAATCATCACGTGGGGGAAAACGGCCTGTCGATCATCAGTTCGCAGCCGGCGGTCCGTTCGGTGATCGAGCCATTGCCGCAAATGCCAGACGATCCGCCAAGGGAGGTTCTGTTGGCGGAATTTATGGTGGGAGCTCGACGTCTGCTGGTCGTCAATACGCACCTGGCCTATCAGCCGAAGATGGTCGAAGGCCGAAGGAAGCAGGCGCAGGCAATTCTGATGGCGATCAGGCGGCACGAGCCGAAGCCGGGAGATTGTCCAAAAATACTCTGCGGAGACTTTAATGATGTTCCGGACTCTCCTGCTATCCGCCTAGTCCTGGATGACGAGCTCGGATTTCGCGACGCCTTTGCGAAATGCCACCCGCGCAGTCGAGGGCTCACCTACTCGCCCACCCGGAATCCTTATGTCGAGTCGACGTGGACTGAAAATCAGCGCATTGATTATGTTTTTTTGACCCGAGGTCTGAGGCCCAAAAATTGCTCGGTGGTCTTTGATGGCACTCGCGGCCTCGACTTCGTGTCTGACCATTTTGGAGTACTCTGCAGCATTCAATTTGCTGGTCGCCGCGCTAGAGACGATTAAATTCGAATTCCTCTACCGAATAGCCGAGGAGCGAAAGGGCTTCCTCCAGGAAGTCGCCAAGGAGTGGCGTGCCGAGGAGATAGCCGGCGGTCCGTTCATTGTGCGCGCGTGAGGCTTCCTTTCGCACGTCTTCCCAGTCTTGGGCGGTATAGTCATCGCGACCGAGCCACGCGAGAGCGACGAGATCGATCTGCTCGTCTTCGGACAGTGAATTGATAAGCGATGTCAGCTCCTCGACGACCGGATCGTTTGTGTGATCTTCGAGAATTGCTCTGTCGTTGTCGTCGGACGGATTTGATCCAGGACTTGGGTCGGTCACGACATCCTTCGCGTCGAATTCGCGTGCTTTGACGATGACGAAGAAAACCTTTTCCGGCGAGATCGTGAGCACGGAAGGTCGCTCGTCGCTGAGGACCTGAGCTTTTTTCGGAGCGGTTTTTTTTGCTTTTTTCGGCACGGCTTTCGTTCCTGAGAAATTTAACGATTGACACACTTGCATGGGTGCGGGCGACTGACCTTGCGGCAGATCAATATCGATCCGGGCGCTGCGAAGCCGATTTCGGTCGCGCGTCACGCATGATCTGGATCAAAACCGCACAATCGCGATGGGCGTATCAATTTTACATTTAACTCAAGGGGCTGCGGCGAACGATGCCCGTCCAGAATGCCGAAATCGCGGCGATCTTTGATCAGACGGCCGACCTGCTGGAAATAAAAGGGGAAAACCAGTTTCGGGTTCGCGCCTATCGTCGCGCCGCGCGCACGATCGAAGGCCTGCCGCAAAGCGTGCGAAGCATGCTGGCGGCGGAAGCCGATCTTTCGGAGCTCCCCGGGATCGGCAAAGATCTTGCCGGGAAGATCGCGGACATCGTCAAGACCGGCCGCTTCGCGCTTCTGGACGAATTGAAAAAGAAGCTGCCGGGTGAGCTTGGCGAAATGGCCGCGCTGCCCGGACTGGGTCCGAAGCGGATCAAGCTGCTTTACGACAAACTTCGGGTCCGCACTCTGGACGACCTGCGCCACGCGATTGAGACCGGCCGCATTCACAAGCTGCGTGGCTTCGGCGAAGTGATCGAAACGAAACTGGCGACCGCGCTCAAAAAGCCTGCGGCTGTGAAACGGTTCAGGCTTGCCACTGCCGAAGCCGAAGCGGAGGCGCTGGTTGCGTATTTGCGCGACGGCGGCCGGGTCATCGTGGCCGGCAGCTATCGTCGGCGTCGCGATACGGTGGGCGATCTCGATGTACTTGTTACCGCCAGGCATGGGGCGACTGTCGGCGACAAATTGGTTGCATATGAGAACGTCGCCGAAGTTCTCGCCCACGGCCCGACCCGCACGACGGTGGTGTTGCGCTCCGGGATCCAGGTCGACGTGCGCGCCGTGCCCGAGCAGAGCTACGGCGCCGCCCTTTTGTATTTTACCGGCTCAAAGTCACATAACATTGCGCTGCGTGCCATTGCCAACAAGCACAAATGGAAGTTGAACGAATACGGGCTCTTTTCGGGCAAGCGTCGCATCGCCGGAGCGAGCGAGGAGGAAGTCTATAAAAAACTCGCGCTGGCTTACATCCCGCCGGAAATGCGCGAGGACCGTGGCGAAATTGCACTCGCCCAGACCGGAAAGCTGCCGCGGCTGGTGACAGTCGACGATATTCGCGGCGACTTGCACGCCCACTCCGACTGGACCGACGGCACGGCGACCATTGAAGAGATGGCGAAGGCGGCGCAGGCCTGCGGCTACGAATACATGGCGCTGACCGACCATAGCCGCCGGGTGGCGATGGCGCATGGCCTCGATCCGGCCAGGGTCGCGCGCCAGATTCGCGAAGTGGACAAGATCAACACCAAGCTCAAAGGGTTCACGATCCTGAAAGGCATCGAAGTCGACATTCTGAAAGATGGCCGCCTCGATCTGCCCGATTCCACCCTGGCACAGCTGGACATTGTCGTGGCCTCGGTGCACTCGTTCTTCGACCTTGCGCGCGAGGCGCAGACCGAGCGCGTCATTCGCGCGATGCGGAATCCTTACGTCTCCATCATCGGCCATCCGACCGGCCGCCTGATTGGCGAGCGCGAACCTTACGAGATCGACATGGATCAGGTCACTTCAGCCGCGCGCGAGCTCAATTGTTGCCTCGAGATCAATGCCGAACCCGATCGTCTCGACCTGAACGACGTGCATGCCCACATGGCCAAAAGCAAAGGCGTCAAGGTCGCTGTCTCGACGGATGCTCACTCGGTGAATGCATTCCGTTACATTCGTTTCGGCATCGACCAGGCCAGGCGCGGCTGGCTGACTGCGGATGACGTGATCAATACGCAGCCGCTCGCGGGCTTGCGTAAGATGTTGAAACGTCAGGCCTTACAGGCGGCATGAGCCAAGTGATAAGCGGATGATGAACCATGGAAACGCCCATCCAGATCGGTTTTCAAGGTATGGCCGCAAACGTGAGCGTGCGTGACACATCATGAAACATGTCGGCCAGCTGCGGATATGATCAAAACGCCCGTCGCGAGCCCGGGCAAGTCACCACGGTGGGAGCATTTTCCACATGCCGCCGACGTCGGGGTGGGCGGGTTCGGCAAGACGGCCGCGGAAGCCTTCGAACAAGGCGCGTTGGCGCTAACGGCAGTGGTTACGGCCGCTGAAATCCGGCCGGCGGTTTCTGTTAAGGTTCAGTGCGACGCGCCGGACATCGAACTTCTGTTCGTCGAATGGCTCAATGCAATCATCTACGAGATGGCGGTTCGCAAGATGCTGTTCTCGCGTTTCGCGGTGAAGATTGATGGCACGCGGCTTGAAGGGACGCTGTGGGGCGAGCCGGTG
>DASSYU010000399.1:0-2920 GCA_035703125.1 Pseudolabrys sp.
GATGGCCCGGGGCGAGCGCTACAGGGAACCGGTCGCGCTTGCGGCGTAAACGAGATCGCGTCGGACATCCGGCGTGATGTGAGGGTTGGGAGGGCGAACAGCACGTAATGCAGAGCCGGTCGATCCGGCGATCAGGACAACCCACTTGTGCCAGCGCATCATCGAATGCGTGCTATTGACCGGGACCTGATCCGCGGAGGGCATTATGGCCAGCGGCCTCTTGTGCCGCACTAACAGGCCGAACACATGGCTGCACCGACCAATGCTGCAAACGTGAAGAAAGCTCTTGCCAACTCGGAGGTCGCGGTAGGGACGGAGATTTCTCTCCGCCCCCCGCACAGATCCCGGCGGGCGCTGCTAACGCACCGGGCTCCCACCTTGGATAGTGACGAGGAACCGCTTTTCAGGCCACGGGTGCAGGATGCGTGGGAACGGCAGGTGCCGGTCAGCGATTTTCTTCATTCTCGTCCACGTTAATCGACGTCGTTGGCTTCGGCGCATCAGAGCGCCGTGCCAACGTTCGATCATGTGATGCCGGAATGCTGAGATCGCTGAGCCGCTCATTGGCACAGCATAATAGGCCATCCAGCCGCGCAGAACCTGGCAGAGCCAGCGGCCCTGCCTTTCGGTTCCTTCGTGCCGTATGGCCATGAGCTGCTCCTTGATCTCTCGAAGCTTGGCACGCATTCGCTTGGCCACCGGTTTCCTCCCGAGCACGAAGCCCGAGCCGCTCCGACGGGTCGCGCAATAATGCGTGAACCCAAGGAAGTCGAACGACTCCGGCTTGCCGAGACCCCGAGCATGTCGATTCGCAATTGCGGATCGGCCAAACTCGATGAGCCGCGTCTTGTCGGGATGAAGGGTGAGCCCGAAGCGTGCGAGCCTTGCCTTGAGATCGGCAAGGAACCGCTCTGCCTCGTGCTGATGCTCAAAGCCGACGATGGTGTCGTCCGCATAGCGCACGACAATAACGTCGCCCGTGGCGCATCGCTGCCGCCACTGGTGGGCCCATAAATCGTAGACGTAGTGGAGATAGATATTGGCCAAGAGCGGGCTGATGACCGCACCCTGTGGCGTCCCCTCCTCCGTCACCATCAAGTGCCCGCCTTCGAGCACACCTGCTGTCAGCCACTTGGCGATCAACCGGATGATTCGTCGATCGCCAATCCGATGTTCGATGAAGCGGATCAGCCAGGATTGGCTGACCTTGTCGAAAAAGGATTGGACGTCGCAATCAAGCACCCAGTTGATGCGCCGCCTACCGATCCCGAACGCGAGTGCATCCAGCGCTTGGTGCTGACTACGCTTCGGTCGGAACCCGTAGCTGAACCCCAGGAACTCCGCCTCGTAGATCGGCGTCAAGATCGCAACCACCGCCGCCTGGACGATCTTATCTTCCAGTGCAGCGATGCCGAGCGGCCGCTGTCTGCCATCTGCCTTTGGAATATAAGTCCGGCGCGATGGCAGCGCTCGATACGCTCCCGTTTGGACGCGAGAGTGGAGGTCCGAGAGGTTCTCCTCAAGGCCTTCCGCGTATTCGGTCCAGGTCATCTCGTCGACCCCCGGCGCGGCGGACTTCTTCAAACCAAAGAAGCTTGCCCGCAGAACATCGATGGTGAGGTGATGCAGGAGCGCCGTCAGCTTGTCCTGTCTGTTCCTGTTGACGGCTCCTCGTATGCGGGCCTGCGCCTGTGACACGGCTTCCCGGCTCTGCGTCCGGACCGTGCTTTGCAGTTCCGCATTCTCCTTGGCCCCGCCCCTTCGCTCCACAAGCTCCGCCGCAGCCGAGGCCACTTTGTTCGCTCGCTTCTCTGCTACTTCGGGCAGGTCCGACTTCTCCCTCGCGCTCATCGTCGGCTACGGCCTCCGGCCTTCCCGACGCGGTCCCGCCCACGACTGGTGGGGACAGCGATGGAGATCTCCCGGTTCCCGGGCAGAAGGCTTCTGCACATGCCAGGGTCTGCGACGACGCGGGGCTGGCTCGTGTCTTGCGATGACGACACTGACCATCTTGCCTTCTGTTGGACGGAAAACATCAGCGCCCCGAACTTGTCTTACGCCGCTCAATACCTAGCCTACGCACTCCCCTGTCAACGCTTCGCTTGCGGCCTCACGACCGCACGCGCATGACTCGGGGCCGGTGTAGCTCGCTACGCCTTCACCGTGACGGACTCGCACCGTCTACCTTCCGCCGGTCTCCCGGCGCACCCGTCCACAGCATCAGGAGCAGAGATTTCGACTCAAAGGGGCGATCCAGTCTCCCACTTGGGCGCTCCGGAAATTGCATGGCTGTTCTGGTTCCCCAGATTGGCTTCCCCCGCTGACTGTGACGTTGGGCAGGCGTATGCCCATGCCTAGCATATTGCAGCGCAGCATTTGGAGCAGGCCGGGGCCTGATCAACCACCATGATGCTCAGTTTGACCGCTCCCCAAGGGAGCGACTTGAGGACGAGCGCCGCGCGTCCCGCCACCGGTTTCTGGGCTCTGACTCTTGGCAGCATCGGTGTCGTCTACGGCGACATCGGCACCAGCCCCCTGTACGCCTTCCGTGAGGCCATCATCGCTGCCACCGCCGGCGGTGAGGTGACACAGTCGGCAGTGCTCGGCGTGCTCTCGCTCATTTTCTGGGCGCTGATCGTCATCGTCACTCTGAAGTATGTCGTAATTCTGCTGCGCACCGACAACAACGGGGAAGGCGGCACGCTCACTCTGATGGCCCTGGCGCAGCGCGCGCTTGGGCGCAGCACGCCACTCCTCTTTCTGCTCGGCACCATCAGTGGAGCCTTGTTCTACGGCGACGCCGTCATCACGCCGGCGCTGTCGGTGTTGTCGGCCGTCGAAGGGCTCAAAGTCGCGACGCCGGCCTTCGAACCTTACGTGGTGCCGTTGACCGTGTTGATCCTGTTCGCGCTGTTCGCGG
>DASSYU010000426.1:0-2034 GCA_035703125.1 Pseudolabrys sp.
AGTTGCGCGAGATAGGCCTTGCCGTTGGCCGTGCAGTAGAGGGGGAACGTGTCGCCGACGGCCGAGACGGCGCGAAGCCGCTGCGATCCGATCACCTGGTCGATGAAGACAAGATGGTCCTTTTTCACCGTGGAAAGATCGACAGTCTCGTGCAGCTCTTCCGACAGGCGCTCAAGGAATGGACGCGCCATCGCGACGAAGTCGCTGCGCACCGAGGCCGCGAGCCGGAGGATCGTCGGCCCGAGCCGCACGCGGCCGTTTGGCGTTGCCGCGATGACCAGCTTTTCCGTTTCCAGCGCGGCAACGATGCGTTGCACGGTTGAGCGCGCGAGGTTCACACGCTGGGCGATCTGGCCAAGGCTCAGGCCGCTGTTTTCCTCTTCGAGTGCGCGCAGGATCGTGGCTGCGCGCGCGATCACCTGCACCTGGCTTTTGTCGTTGGTCACCAGACGATTCATGACGCGTCCCACCCACACAACGTGCCGGCGGTCTTATGCCGCCTTGCATCGTGGGACACGTTAGCCCAAAATCCGATACAGCCAAAAGAGAAAAGATGAAGCAGGCCGTTGGCTTTGGGGAGGCAACGCATGGTCAAGAAGATCGCGCTCGAAGAGCATTTCCTCGATCCGGCCACCGAGCCCTATTGGCGGCCGACGATGGTCGACGTCGCACCGGCCAAAACGGCGCAGCTTTACGCGGCTCTGACCGATTTCAGCGAGCAGCGCCTGAAGATGATGGAACAGCACGGCATCGCGCGGGCGATCCTCGCGATCGCCGGGCCGGGCGTGCAGGCGGAGCGTGACGCCGCCACTGCCGTGCGTGCTGCACGCGCATCAAACGATTTCCTGGCGAAGGAAATTCAGAAACGCCCGGACCGCTATTCCGGCTTCGCCCATCTTGCCATGCAGGATGCGAAGGCTGCCGCCGACGAGCTCGAGCGCTGCGTGCGCGATCTGAAGTTCTGCGGAGCCATGATCAACGGACATACGAACGGCAAATATCTCGACGACCGCTCCTATGATCCGTTCTGGGAGCGCGCCGCAGCTCTCGATGCGCCGGTGTATGTGCATCCAGCCGATCCGGTCGCGGCGCTGCCGGTGCTCGCGGGCTACAATGTGCTGGTGCGGCCTATGTGGGGTTGGGGCGTCGAGACCGGCTCGCATGCGCTACGCATCATCTCGGGCGGTGTCTTCCATCGCTACCCGAAAGCAAAGCTGTTGCTCGGTCACCTCGGCGAGACCTTGCCTTTCCTGCTCTGGCGCTTCGACAGCCGCTCGAAGCCTTACGGCTGGAATCTGCCGAAACCGCCGTCGCAATACATCATGGAAAACGTCTGGGTCACCACGTCGGGCATGTACGATGCCCCGCCGTTGCATTGCTCGATCGGCGCGCTAGGGCGGGACCATGTGATGTTTTCGGCCGACTATCCCTTTGATGCGGAAGGCGCCGGCCCGTTCATGGACTCGGTGCAGCTCGACGAGTCGGTGCGCGCCGACGTTGCCTACAACAACGCGGCAAAGCTGTTCCGGTTGTAGCGCCTATTTCGCCTCAATGACCCGCACCGGCTTGCCGTCGAGCCAGGCACGGATGTCCTCGATGATGTCCGGAAAATATTTCCGGTAGTTCTGCTCGCTCACATAGCCGAGATGCGGCGTGATGACGACATTGTCCATCTTACGGAACGGATGATCGAGCGGCAGGGGCTCTACATCGAAAACGTCCAGGCCGGCCCCAGCGATAGACTTCGAATTCAGCACTGCAATCAGCGCTTTCTCGTCGACGATCGGGCCGCGCGACGTGTTGATGAGATAAGCCGACTTCTTCATCAAGCCCAGCTCTTTTGCGCCCACCAGGCCGCGCGAGCGGTCGCTCAGCACAAGGTGGATGGTAACGAAATCCGCGTTGCGGAAAAGGTCGTCCTTGGAGACGTAGTCCGCGCCAGCAGCCTTGGCCTTCTCTTCGGTGAGGTTTTGACTCCAGGCGATGGTCTTCATGCCAAAAGCCTTGCCGACAGCCGCTGAGCGCTGACCGAGC
>DASSYU010000528.1:0-4664 GCA_035703125.1 Pseudolabrys sp.
ACTTCGAACTTCTGGAGCGCGCCTTCCGCAAGCTTTCGAAAAACGCCAACACCTTCCAGACCGAATTCCGCGTCCTTCGTCCAAACGGCGAGGTTCGCTGGTGCACCGGCACGGCAATCGCGAATTTCGACGAGCAGGGACGCTTGATCTGGCTTAGTGGCGTAACTGCCGACATCACCGAGCGCAAGCGCGCTGAAGAACGCCAGATATTGCTCGCCGAGGAAGTCGATCATCGCGCGCGTAACGTCGTCGCGGTCGTCCAGTCGATCATGCGGCTGACGCGGGCAGACACCATCGACGACTATATCGGAGCGCTGGATGGCCGCATCGGCGCGCTGTCGAACGCTCACAGGCTGCTTGCAAGCTCGCGTTGGGAAGGCGCCGATCTCAATCGACTTGTCGATGAAGAATTTGCTCCCTATCGGGCCGGAGGCAAGGAGCGGGTTTCGGTGCGCGGGCCTGTTGTCGTGCTTCCGCCGGCGACCGCCCAAACCATCGCGTTGGCGTTGCACGAACTCGCCACCAACGCGGCGAAATACGGCGCCCTGTCGAGGGAGACCGGCCATGTCGATCTGACGTGGCATCTCAGCGACGGCCGGCTTGAATTGTCTTGGAGGGAATCGAACGGCCCGCAAATCGTTCCGCCAAGCCGCCGAGGCTATGGCAGCCGGGCAATCGTCGCCGGCATCGAGCGGCAGCTCGGCGGCATCGTCAAATTCGACTGGCAGACAAACGGCCTGCGTTGCACGTTGTCAGTCCCGCACGACCCCAACAAAGAGAGCTTGAAGCGTGTACCGATCGACCTGAGCCAGACAGAAGGCGCGCCGGCGCAAGACGCCGATCCGAATGACAAACGTGTCTTGCTGGTTGAAGACGAGCCGCTCGTCTCGATGATGCTCGCCGATATGCTCGCCGCCTTCGGGCACAAGGTCGACGGCCCCTACAACCGGTTCAGCGACGCCATGCTTGCGGCGAAGAGCAACAACCTGCAGGCCGGCATTCTCGACGTGAATCTGGGCGGCGAAAAGACCTATGCGGTTGCCGACATCCTCGCCAACCGGAAAATACCGTTCGCATTCGTGACAGGCTACGGGCCCGATACCATCGTCTCGGAGTTCTCTCACGCGCCGGTTCTGCAAAAGCCGATCGAGGCCGCAAAACTCCACGCGCTGCTGCAGCAGATCGTCCGATAGGGCTTATACAGTACCGCCGCTCCGGAACTGGAACGAAGGGCACCGAAACGCGTTGTCAGCGCGCTCACAAACAACCGACAAAATCAATAAGAAGACACCATGACCGCGAGACAGATTTTGCTGAGCGAAAGCTCCTACTGCCGTGAACGAGCCGCCGGTTGCGCCGACCGGTATATTGCCGAAGAGCTGCGCAGGCTGGCCGAGCAATTCGAACGGACCGCTGAAAACATGGATTCGGCGCTTTGGACGAAAAGTGCCACAATGCCGGGCGAACCTAGGGTTTAAGGGATTCCCCCCCGCGAGCGGAACCGGCTACAATCGAGGGCGACAAAGCGGAACCGTGGCCCCGCTCCGGGCGGGCGGCATGGCTCCGCGTGCCTATATTGGTTCGGACGGTATTGTATGAGCACAGCTTCAGCGGAACGTCACAAATCTGTCGCAGTTCGCGTCGGCGGCGTGACCGTGGGCGGCGGCGCGCCGATCGTCGTCCAGTCCATGACGAATACCGACACGGCCGATGTCGAAGCCACGACGCGGCAGGTGGCGGCGCTCGCGGCGGCAGGCTCCGAGCTGGTGCGCATCACCGTTGACCGCGATGAAGCGGCCGCGGCCGTGCCGCACATCAAGGACCGGCTCCGGACGCTCGGTACCAATGTGCCGATTGTCGGCGACTTCCACTACATCGGCCACAAGCTGCTGGCCGACCACCCGGCCTGTGCCGAGGCGCTCGACAAGTACCGCATCAATCCCGGCAACGTCGGCTTCAAGGACAAAAAGGACAAGCAGTTCTCGGCCATCATCGAGATGGCGCTGAAATACAACAAGCCGGTGCGCATTGGCGCGAACTGGGGGTCGCTCGACCAGGAGCTGCTGACCAAGCTCATGGACGAGAACGCCCGTTCGCCGCAGCCGCGCGACGCGCGCGAGGTCACGCACGAGGCCATGGTGCAATCGGCCCTGCTGTCGGCGGCACGCGCGGAAGCGATCGGGCTGCCGAGAAACCGCATCATCCTGTCGGCGAAGGTTTCAGCGGTGCAGGACCTGATCGCGGTCTACACCGAGCTTGCGCGACGCTGCGACTACGCGTTGCACCTCGGGCTGACCGAAGCCGGCATGGGCTCGAAGGGGATCGTGGCGTCATCGGCCGCGATGGGCGTGCTTCTGCAGCGAGGGATCGGCGACACAATCCGCATCTCGCTCACGCCGGAGCCGAATGGCGACCGAACCCGCGAGGTTCAGGTCGGGCAGGAGCTGTTGCAGACGATGGGTCTGCGGACTTTCGTGCCGCTGGTCGCCGCCTGTCCCGGCTGCGGCCGCACGACGTCGACCACTTTTCAGGAACTGGCATCCGAAATTCAGGGCTTCATTCGCGAGTCGATGCCGGAGTGGAAGAAGCGCTATCCTGGCGTCGAGACGCTCAACGTCGCGGTGATGGGTTGCATCGTCAATGGCCCCGGGGAGAGCAAGCATGCCGATATCGGCATTTCGCTGCCCGGCACCGGCGAACAGCCGACCGCGCCTGTCTTCATCGACGGCAAAAAGGCGGCAACGCTGCGCGGCGCGACGCTCACCACCGACTTCAAGCAGATGGTGATCGACTACATCGAGCGCCGATGGGGCAACGGAGCCGCGCCAGCAAAGAAACTTGAGGATGTAGCGGGCTAGTATTCGCGCCCGGTCTAGTGGAAATTTCGGCTCGGAAAGTCCATTCTTCACCGCCATTTGGACCGGGTACCAGTGAGTAGCGTTCCGCCAGCCGACCGCGATGTGAAAGTCCCGCCGCGCGCGGTCAAGCCGCGGAATTTGGCGCTGGGTATTGAGCGCATCGGCTTTTTCGCGCTGTCACACCGCACCTTGTGTGTGATCGCCTTCGTCATCTTGAGCGCCATCGCGGCCGTGGGGTTTGTACGGGTCAAGGTCGACGACTCCCTCAGCCAGCTGTTCCGGTCGGACACCGACGAGTTTCGGACCTACGAAGAGGTCACGCGCCGCTTTCCCTCCAACGAATTTGACGTGCTGATCGTCATCGAGGGCGATCGCCTGCTAGAGCGTGCGTCGCTGGAAAAGCTGCGCGAGCTCGCGATCGAGCTTCAGCTGGTCGACGGCACGCGCGGGCTGATCTCCATATTCTCGGCACGCGAGCCGCCCGACCAGGGACCAATCCCGCCTCCCCTCTTTCCCAATCCACTGCCGCAAGGCGCCGACTACCAGGCACTCATCAAGCGGGTGACGTCGAACGAGATCATCCGCGGCAAGATGCTGTCGGACGACGGCAAGCTTACGCTGATGGTGCTTGCGCTCGAGCCTTCATCGACCGCACCGGATAAACTGGGGCCGACGATCGCGGCGGTCCGCCAGGAAGTAAGAACTCATCTGGAAGGCACCGGTTTGAAAGCCGAGCTCTCGGGCGTGCCGGTGATGCAGCTCGAGATCCGCGATGCGATCCAGCGCGACCGGCTGGTCTACAACACGCTCGGATTCGCGGTCGGCTGCCTGATCGCTATCATCTTCTTCCGCCGCCCGTCGTTCATGATCATTGCAGCGGCACCGCCGCTGCTTGCCATCCTGATGTCGCTCGGCGTGCTCGGCTGGCTCGGATTCAGCCTGAACATGTTCTTGAACGTGATGACCCCGCTGATCATGGTCATCAGTTTCTCCGACAGCATGCAGATTACCTTTGCCGCCCGCGACCGCCTGCTCGCGGGAGACGACAAGTTCACGGCGTTTCGCAACGCTTTGCTGATCGTGGGGCCCGCCTGCGTGCTCACCCACGCGACCGCCGGCGTCTCGTTCATAGCCCTGCAATTTTCGTCCTCCGACCTCATTCGAACCTTCGGGGAAGCCGGCCTGATCGCGGTCGTGGTCGCGCTGGTCGCGGTAATCATGGGAGTGCCGCTGCTCGGCGTCCCGCTCATCCGCAACGAAACCGCATTCGTCGCGGCGGTCAGGGACATGGACACGGCGCTCGATTGGCTGCGCCGGTTGTGCAGCTGGATCGCGATCCGCATGGTCGCACGGCCGGGCCTCTACTCCCTGCTGAGCCTTCTTGTCGTTGTCGTGCTCTCGCTGGGGTATGCCCAGCTGCAGCCGCGTTACCGGCTGGCGGACCAGGTGCCGGACCGTCAACGGGCGGTGCAGGCCAGCAACCGCCTCGACGTCAAGCTGACCGGCGCAAATCCTTTCGACGTCTATATCCAGTTTCCGAAAGGCGCATCCCTTTATGACTCGAACACTCTGGACGCAATTGCCGACGTCCACGCCCTGCTCGAGCGCCAGACGGGGATCGGCAATGTCTGGTCGCTCGATACGCTGCGGCGCTGGCTCGCCGAGAAAATGAACAAATCGGATGTCGACACGCTCAAGCAATACGTGGACCTGCTGCCGCCTTATCTGACGCGCCGGTTCATTTCGGCGGAGCAGGATGCCGTCATCGTCAGCGGGCGTGTTCCGGATTCCGATGCGAGCCAGCTG
>DASSYU010000505.1:0-3603 GCA_035703125.1 Pseudolabrys sp.
TCCTTATTTCAGCGCCATCACTTTGATCGCGGCCGGACCAAGAATGACGATGAACAGCACCGGCAGGAAGAACAGAATCATCGGAACGGTGAGCTTCGGCGGCAGTCCCGCGGCCTTCTTTTCGGCTTCCGACATGCGCATGTCGCGGTTTTCCTGCGCCATGACCCGAAGCATCGTGGCAAGCGGAGTGCCGTAGCGCTCCGATTGCTGCAGCGCCATGCAGACCGATCTGACCCCGTCCAGGTCGATGCGCTTGGCAAGGTTCTCGTAGGCCTGACGCCGATCCGGCAAATACGACAATTCGGCGGTGGTCAAGGTGAGTTCTTCGGCCAAAGCGACGGATTGCGTGCCGATTTCGTCGCTGACCTTTCTGAAGGCGGCTTCGATCGACATACCTGACTCGACGCAAATCAGCAGCAGATCGAGCGTGTCGGGGAATGCCCGTCTGATGGATAGTTGCCGGCGCTGGATCTTGTTCTTCAACAGCATCAGCGGCAGCTGCATGCCGACATAGGCTGCGGCGATACAGACACCGATCTTGACCATTGCCGGCTGATCGAGTTTGAGAATCACGAACAAATAGAGCAGCGCGAACAGAAAACACGCCACCGGCGTAACCATGCGGAAAAAAAGGTAGGTAACGTAGGGCGCCTGACCGCGATACCCCGCCTGGATGAGCCTGAGCCGCGCCTCTTCCTGACCGACCCATTTGGTGAGGTTGAAGCGATCGACAATGGTTTGGATGTATTGCTTGGGCGACTGCCGAAGCTTGGCTTTCTGGCCTTCCCGCGCCAACCGCTCGCGTTCGCGCTGACGAATTTTCTCGCGCTCGAGGGCGACCGCGCGCATGCGCTTGTCGAGCGGGTCGACAAATACGAAAGGCATTGCCAGCGTGAGCACGGTTGCGGCCGCGGCGATGCCGGCAAACAGCGCCGTAATGGTCTTCACGTTGAGCGCGTTGATCAGAAATTCGAGCATCGGACGATTTTCGCCTGCCTAGAAATCGAAATTGATCATCTTCTTCATCACGAGCACGCCCATAACCATCCAGATCGCGGATCCCGCCAGCATGATGTGACCGACCGAATTGGTGAAAAGGAGCGAGATGTAGTTAGGGCTGGTCAGATAGACCAATGTCATCACCGCAATCGGCAACGCGCCGATGATGGCAGCCGAAGCCTTCGCTTCCTGCGACATCGACTGGATCTTTGCCTTCATTTTTTTGCGGTCGCGCAGAACCTTGGACAGGTTCCCGAGCGCTTCGGAGAGATTGCCGCCAGACCTCTGCTGAATCGCAACGACGATTCCGAAAAAATTTGCTTCTGGCAGCGGCGTGCGCTCGTACAGTTTGCCGCAGGCCTCGCCCAGCGGCATTCCGATCGCCTGCGTTTCCAAGATGAGACGGAATTCAGTCTTGATCGGCTCCGGCGCCTCGGACACGATCATTTTGATGCAGTCGAGCAGCGGCAAACCGGCCTTGATGCCGCGGACGATAACGTCGACGGCATCGGGGAAATGGTCGAGAAACTTCGTCTCGCGCCGTTTCCTCAAATACGACAACAGCCACCGCGGGACGCCAAAAGCTCGAGCGAAGCCAAGGACCGCCGAAACCAGCAGGCCGGTACCAGCAAACGTGCCCAAGGCGAACATCGCAAGCCCGATACCCGCCGAAATTATCGCAAACTGGCGCTTCGACCAGGACAGGCCGGCGCGCGCGATTCTCACCGAAAGCGGCACACTTTTGGATTTCTTGTGGCGCTCATCGAAATCCTTGAGCGTCGACTCGATGATGTCTCTGCGCGATTTTTGCGGTCCGCGCGTTGCCCGTGTGGCCGGGGTCGCCCCCGCAACGCTTTGTATCCGCTGCTCGGTTTTGCGCTCGCCGGAAAGCATCGGGTATAGAAAAACATAGACGACGCCGCCGATGGCGGCGGAGGCGAGGAAGAATACGGCAACAATTTGCACAGCCTGCTCCGCCTAGGCCTCGTTGGTGGCCTCTGCCGCGTCGAGCGCCGCAGCCAGATTCTTCTCTTCGCCATAGTACCGGGCGCGATCCCAGAACCGCGGATGGCCGATCCCGGTCGAGTGATGACGGCCAATGATATTGCCTTTGGCATCTTCGCCGGCCATGTCGTAAACGAAAATATCCTGGGTAACGATGACGTCGCCTTCCATCCCCATCACTTCGGAGACGTGAGTAATTTTGCGGGAGCCGTCGCGCAGGCGTGCTGCCTGGATGACCACATCGACCGAAGCGCAGATCATCTCGCGGATCGTACGTGATGGAAGTGCAAATCCGCCCATCGTTATCATTGATTCCAAACGCGACAATGCCTCACGCGGGTTGTTGGCGTGGAGCGTGCCCATTGAGCCGTCATGGCCAGTGTTCATCGCCTGCAAAAGGTCGAACGCCTCTGGTCCGCGGACTTCGCCGACGATGATCCGTTCGGGACGCATGCGCAGGCAGTTGCGCACGAGGTCACGCATGGTGACCTGACCCTCACCTTCGAGATTCGGCGGGCGCGTTTCCAGCCGTACCACATGAGGCTGCTGCAGTTGCAGTTCCGCCGCGTCCTCGCACGTGATGATGCGTTCGTCGTCGTCGATGAACTGCGTAAGACAGTTAAGCAGCGTGGTCTTGCCGGAGCCGGTGCCGCCCGACACCAGGGTATTAATGCGGCTGCGCCCGATGATGCGCAGAATCTCGGCGCCCTGCGGCGTAATCGTGCCGAATCTGACAAGCTGATCGAGCGTCAGCTTGTCCTTTTTGAATTTGCGGATCGTGAGGGCTGGTCCGTCGATCGCAAGCGGAGGAACAATTGTGTTGACGCGCGAACCGTCCGGCAAGCGGGCGTCGCAGATCGGCGAGGATTCGTCGACACGCCGCCCTATCTGGCTGACAATTCGCTGACAGATGTTCAGCAGCTGCTGGTTGTCGCGAAAGCGAATAGCGGTCTTCTGGATCTTTCCCTGAACTTCGATGTAAACCGTACCGGCCCCATTGACCATGATGTCGGCAATGTCATCGCGCGCAAGCAGTGGCTCGAGAGGGCCGAAGCCAAGGACGTCATTGCAGATATCGTCGAGCAGGTCCTCCTGCTCCGAGATCGACATCACGATGCTCTTGATCGCGATGATCTCGTTGACGATATCGCGGATTTCCTCGCGTGCGGATTCAACGTCGAGCCGGGCGAGCTGCGCCAGGTCGATCGCCTCGATCAGCGCGCCGAAAATAGTGGTCTTGGTCACGTAATAGGCTTCCGATCGCCGGGTATCGACGGCAGTCGGGGCGGGAGTGGGCGCCCGCGGCGCAATCGGCGGTGAGACGATCGGCGCGCCCAGCCCGTCAGATGGAAACGGCGTGCGCCCCGTTTCAACGGGAGCCGCCGGCGCGGTCTGCGGAGACTCGATAGACGGAAGCGACGTCGGGGCCGACGCTGCCGGCGCAGGCTGTACGGCGATACGGGCTTCTGAAGTTGCGCTTCGCTTACCGAACAAGGCGAGTTACTCCCGACGAATTTCAGCCTTTGCGTTTCACGATCTTTGAAAGCAGAGGCGGCAGCAGGCTACGGCGAGGCTTTTTGACTTCACCGCGCCCGGTAA
>DASSYU010000123.1:0-3298 GCA_035703125.1 Pseudolabrys sp.
CGTGTCAGGTGGCGATAGCCGAAGCAAGCTCGGAGTGAAGACGAAAGGTCCGACCAGACTGATTACCGATCTCGCCATTCTCGAGCCCGATCCGATGACGAAAGAAATGACCGTCGTTTCGATTCACCCGGGCGTCACGCGCGAGCAGATTCAGGACAATACCGGCTGGAAGGTCGCCTACGCGACGAAGGTCGCGGAAACGCCGCCACCCACGAAGCGCGAGCTCGAAGTGCTGCGTGAATTGCAGACGCGCACCAAGCGCGCGCAAGAGGCCGCGTAATGGCGCGCGACGTCTTTATTTGTGACGCCGTCCGTACCCCGATCGGCCGCTACGGCGGTGCGCTGGCCAAGGTTCGCACCGACGATCTTGCCGCGGTGCCGATCAAAGCGCTGATGGCGCGTAATCCAAAGGTCGATTGGGCAAAGCTCGAGGAAGTTTACTACGGCTGTGCCAACCAGGCCGGCGAGGACAATCGCAACGTTGTGCGCATGGCGCTCCTGCTTGCGGGGCTGCCGGACAGCGTGCCTGGTGTGACCTTGAACCGCCTGTGCGCTTCCGGCCTAGAAGCCGTGGGCACCGCAGCGCGTGCGATTCGCGCCGGCGAAATGGATTTCGCGATTGCCGGTGGCGTTGAATCGATGACGCGCGCGCCTTTCGTGCAAGGAAAAGCACAGGAGGCGTTCTCCCGAACCGCCGAGATTTATGACACGACGATCGGCTGGCGCTTCGTCAATCCGTTGATGAAACAGCAATATGGCATCGATTCCATGCCGGAAACCGGCGAGAACGTCGCCGAGGAATTCCAGGTTACCCGTGCTGATCAGGACGCCTTTGCTCTGCGTTCTCAGCAGCGTGCCGGCAAGGCGATCGCCTCGGGCTATTTCGCAAAGGAGATCGTTGAGGTTGAAGTGCCGGGCGGCAAAGCAGGCCCGGTAAAAGTAGACAAGGACGAACATCCGCGACCCGATACGACACTCGAGCAGCTTGCCAAGCTTAAGACACCGTTCCGCAACCCGGGGACAGTGACAGCCGGTAATGCATCCGGCGTGAACGATGGCGCCGCGGCCATGATCATCGCGTCGGAAGCGGCGGTTAAAGCACATGGCCTTAAGCCGCGTGCGCGCATACTCGGAATGGCCTCGGCGGCGGTGCCGCCGCGCATCATGGGAATTGGGCCGGTACCCGCAACCCAGAAGCTGATGGCTCGCCTCCAGCATAAAATTGGCGACTATAGTTTGATCGAGATCAACGAAGCCTTCGCCTCACAGTCGCTAGCTTGTTTGAGGCAGCTTGGGCTTGCCGATGATGCCGCGCACGTCAATCCGCACGGCGGTGCGATTGCGCTCGGCCATCCGCTCGGCATGTCGGGCGCCCGTCTTGCTCTGACGGCCGCGCACGGATTGGAAGAGAATGGTGGAAAGTTGGCGCTTGCCACAATGTGTGTCGGTGTAGGTCAAGGCGTATCGCTGGCCATCGAACGGGTCGGCTAAGGGGAAATAAAAGGGGCAATAAGAATGACGCTCGTTTTTCCGAAGGAAAGCCTGATTGCTTTTCCGAAACACCTCACTCCCGACTATCGCAGCACTGTGAAGCGATCGCCGTCCAAGCCTCTGATCATCATGCCGCACACGCTGTCGGAGCTGACAGGGCCGGTCTATGGCCACGGTGCGGTTCAGGAAGGTGATGCCGATCTTACCAAGCAGCACAAAGGCGAGCCCTTGGGGGAGCGTATCATCGTGCACGGCCATGTGTTCGATGAAGACAAGCGTCCTGTCCCGGACACGCTGGTGGAAATTTGGCAGGCGAATGCCTGCGGCCGTTATGTGCACAATGTTGACCAGCATCCGGCGCCGCTCGATCCGAACTTCACTGGAGCTGGGCGAACTATCACCGACAAGAAAGGCTACTACCGCTTTATCACCGTGAAGCCTGGCGCATATCCCTGGGGCAATCACCACAATGCCTGGCGGCCGAACCACATCCATTTCTCGGTGTTCGGGCATTCGTTCCTGTCGCGGCTGGTGACCCAGATGTATTTTCCGGGAGATCCGTTGTTCCCGTTCGATCCGATCTTCAACTCAGTGACGGACGAGAAGGCGCGCCAGCGCATGGTATCGCAGTTCGACCTGGACAATACGATTCCCGATTGGGCGCTTTGCTTCCGTTTTGATATCGTGCTGCGCGGACGCGAAGCCACACCACAAGATACGGACAAGCACTAGCGCGTGACATGTTGAATAAGATCATGCGCAAAGGAAAACATTGATGTCGGAAATAACTCCCTCGCAGACCGTTGGCCCATTCTTCGCGTATGGACTCGCGCCGCACAGCCGTTGCGACTGGAAACCCAGCGACATCTATGACTGGAAGGAAACCGCCGGCGCCAATCTGGTGACCCCGGATGCGACCGGCGCCAAGATCCGCGTCGAAGGCTGTGTGCTCGACGGCGACGGCATGCCGATCAACGACGCAATGATCGAGGTCTGGCAGGCCGATGCGCAGGGCCGTTACGCCCATCCGGCTGACGGCCCGGCGCGCCCGAACACCAAGTTCATGGGTTTTGGGCGCTCGGCGACCGACAAAAATGGCGTCTACAGTTTCGATACCGTCAAGCCGGGATCGGTTCCCGGCCCCAACGGCAAGGCCCAGGCACCGCACATCGTGTTCTGCATCTTTTCGCGCGGGATGCTGCGACAGATCTATACCCGCCTCTATTTCGCCGACGAGGCATCGAACGCGAACGATCCCATTCTGACGTTGGTCCCGGCTGACCGGCGTGGGACTCTCCTTGCCCACAAAGAGATGCGGGGCGAAATGCCGGTCTACCGGTTCGACATCCGCGTTCAGGGCGAAAACGAGACGGTTTTCTTCGACGTCTGAGCGGGCGCTTCCCGGTTTCCTGCCGTTTAAAGGGCGTTTTGCGCGAGCGCTGGGTCAATCCGGTCGCCTACCCTTGCCCAACCCGCGGTCTGTTTCTTGTGGGCATTGTGCCCCACTTTTCGGCTATCCCCAAACCTCGGTAGTCTTCGGGTTCGCCTTAGCTGCCAATAAATCCAGGTTTTATGATGTGGGCAAGTAGCCCACCCACTTTGCCCATCTTTCCCAACTGCATATTTATAGTTGACCCGCGGGGCCGGAGTTGGTTCGCTCGGGTCTAACGGCCATCGAGAGCCGGTGAGGAAACACAAGTCATGAACGAGCAAATTCTCCAGGAGATCAGCGAATTCTGTCGCGCGCGCGGGCTCGCCGAGTCGACCTTCGGCCGCCGTGCCGTCAATGACGGCAAGCTTGCCAGCC
>DASSYU010000186.1:0-2461 GCA_035703125.1 Pseudolabrys sp.
CCCGATGGTGCCTGGCTCTAAGGCAGATCCAAAGAACTTTAAAATTCTCGAGTCGATGCCGGTGCGCTCGATCATCACCAATCCGGGCAACGGCGCGAAATTGGCAGCGGGCACACGTGACCTGAAATTGCGGGGTGCCGCCTGGGCGGGCGATTTCACGGTGCGTCGTGTAGACGTCTCGGTTGACTACGGGGTGACCTGGCAGCCGACCAAGATGGAGAAGGCGAAGAACAGGTACGATTGGCAACGCTGGACCGCTTCGTTGAAGCTGCCACAGGATGGCTATTACGAGATCTGGGCGCGCGCGATGGATTCTCGCGGCCTCATGCAGCCGCATGTGGCGCCAAACTGGAACCCGAGCGGCTACGGTGGCAACCCGATGCATCGAATCGCGGTGCTGATCGGATAGCGAACGACCGCTCTATCGGAGCGGAAAGATTTCCAAAGCGCCGGCTGGGTATCGCCCCGTCCGGCGCTTTTAAACCCGGACCGGCAGGCAGCGAACGACATATGCGTGGCGTCGTTTCAGTGATCATCGCGGTAATGCTTTCGGCTGTCGCCGTCCATGCCATCTCCGCACAACCAAAGCCATTCACTCCGCGGGAGGAAAGCCCCGAGGAATTTGCCGCCGGATCCGGGCGCGACGAAACCTTTTACACCTGCACGGCGTGTCACAATTTCAAACTGGTGGCACAGCAGGGCATGAGTCGGCGGCAATGGGACGAGACGATTACTCTGATGAATGAGAAGCACAACATGCCGAAGCTCGACGATAAGGAGCGCGAGATCGTGCTGAATTACCTGGAGACCGCTTATCCCGTGCGCGTACAGGAACGCGGCTGGCAGAATCCGTTTCTCAATCGGTGAGCCGCTAGCGTCCGATGCGACGTGGCTTTGGCCGACTCGCCAATGCTTTCCAGAGCAGATGATACTTCGGCGTGGCCGCCAGGATCGGATCACGCTGGCCGCAAAAACTCCGGTTGCGTTCAGCCTGCGCGAACAGCACGCCAACTTTCGGCTCGCTGCCGGCGGCCAACAGGGTCAATCGATCGAGCGCACAGGCCAAGGTGCTCTGCTGGATGAATTCGCTGCCGCCCTGGCAGAACCAGCCCGACAATTGCAAGCGCGGATCATCGAACGCACGCACGTAGGCGAGGCATTGGCGTGGTGTGCCTTTTGTGGCGGTGAAGAAAAAGACGGTCAGCGGTCCAAATTTGCTGGTCAGGTCCTGCTCTGCACGCTTGGGTTCGTCTGGTCCAAGTGCCGCAGCGTCTTCGACGATCGAGGCGTGCGGATCAGCGAAGGTGCGAATTTCCGTGCCGGGCCGATAGATCTCGACGTGCAGATAAGGTGCGGTACCGTTGGCATCGCCAAGCTCGAGAATGTCCTTCCGCCCTCCGCCGTCGGCATGCCGCCGGATGGCGTAGGTTGCGGGGACCTCGGCCGCTTCAGGGATCGACAGGGCAAAAGCCGGAAACGGTCGATCAATCTCGATCCATTTTGACTCATGCACCGGTGTGATGGCGGCGATCGGTTTCGGCGATTGAGAAAGATGGGCTGCTGCTATGGACAACAGCGCGATTGCACACAGATATGCGAGCAGGCGCACGAAGCTGGACGGCAATTCGTCTCGCCATGAGTGCAAGGCGGGGTGCATGCGGCTGTCTTCGGCGGGTGCAATTGCGTTGCAGCCAGTTCTCGCCTAGAAGCGCTGCCAACCGGTTGCCCTTTACCGGAGGGCCGGTGGTAATTTATTTCGGAGCGTTAACAATGGGTTACAAAGTAGCCGTGGTGGGTGCCACCGGCAATGTTGGGCGCGAGATGCTCGACATTCTTGCCGAGCGCAATTTTCCCGCCGACGAGGTAGTTGCCGTCGCGTCGCGGCGCAGCCAGGGCGTGGAATGCTCGTTCGGCGACAAGACGCTGAAAGTAAAGGCGCTCGATCATTTCGATTTTTCAGACGTCGACATCTGCCTGATGTCGGCCGGCGGCGCGGTGTCCAAGGAATGGTCGCCGAAGATTGCCGCGCAGGGCGCGGTAGTGATCGACAACTCGTCGGCCTGGCGGATGGATCCGGACGTTCCGTTGATCGTGCCGGAAGTGAATGCCGATGCGATCATGGGCTTCGCCAAGAAGAACATCATCGCCAATCCGAATTGTTCGACTGCTCAGCTCGTCGTGGCGCTGAAGCCGTTACACGACAAGGCGAAGATCAAGCGCGTCGTGGTTGCGACCTACCAGTCGGTATCTGGCGCCGGCAAGGATGCGATGGATGAGCTGTTCTCGCAGAGCAAGGCAGTGTTCACGCTCGACGAAGTGAAAACCAAGAAGTTCTCAAAGCGGATCGCCTTCAACGTCATCCCGCACATTGATGTGTTCATGGACGACGGCTTTACGAAGGAAGAGTGGAAGATGGTGGTCGAGACAAAGAAGATCCTCGATCCCAAGATCAAGCTCAGTG
>DASSYU010000194.1:0-2836 GCA_035703125.1 Pseudolabrys sp.
GGAGATCGCGCAAAGCAATCTCGGTTGCTGCCGGCGGCGACTGATGGCAGGCCACGATGCCGATCTTTTCGTTATTGGAGCAGGATCCGGAGGCGTCCGGGCGGCGCGCGTCGCCGCCAGTCATGGCGCCTGCGTGATGGCCGCTGAGGAATATCGGGTTGGCGGGACATGTGTCATCCGCGGTTGTGTGCCGAAAAAGCTTCTTGTCTACGCGTCGCGATTTTCCCACGAATTTGAAGATGCGGCTGGTTACGGCTGGACGGTGCTGGATCCGACGTTTGATTGGCCCGCGCTGATTGCCAACAAAGATCGCGAGATTGCACGGCTGGAAGCCGCATACACCGCCACTCTTGAGCGCTACAATGTCGCGTTGGTGAAAGCCCGTGCCGTTCTTGAGGACGCGCATACGGTTCGTCTCGCGACCGGTGCAAGCGTGCGCGCGAAAACGATTTTGATTTCCACCGGAGCGTGGCCGCATTTGGGACCAAGAATCCCTGGCCTCGCGCACGCGATATCGTCGAACGAAGCCTTTCATTTGCCCGAACTGCCACGACGCGTCGTGGTACAAGGCGGCGGGTATATTGCCGTCGAGTTTGCCTGCATTTTTGCTGGGCTAGGCAGCGAGGTCACACTAGTTTATCGCGGAGAGAACATCCTTCGTGGATTCGATGACGATGTACGGGAGCACTTGCGCAATGAAATGCGAAGCCGCGGCATCACAGTGACTTGCGGCCATACTGTCACGGAGATTCAGAAGATCGGCGAAGAATTTGTCACGTGCCTCTCCGACAAGAGCACAATCAAATCAGACAAGGTCATGTTTGCGATTGGCCGCCATCCGAACGTGAGCGGCTTCGGGTTGGAACGTCTGGGGATCAAGATCTCTGGCCACGGTGGCATCGAAGTCGATGAATTCTCGAGGACTTCGGTTTCCAATATTTATGCCGTTGGCGACGTCACAAACCGCGTCAATCTTACGCCCGTGGCGATCCGCGAAGGTCATGCTTTCGCTGATACGGTATTCGGTGGCAGACCGACGCCGGTCGATCACACCAATGTGCCGACCGCGGTTTTCTCCGAACCCGAGATAGGCGTCATAGGACTGACGGAAACCCAGGCGCGCGAACGCTTGGCAAAGCTCGATGTCTACAAAACCACATTTCGTCCAATGAAGGCGACGCTTTCGGGCCGCAACACACGCACATTTATGAAATTGCTGGTAGACGGCACGACCGATCGCGTTGTCGGGTGCCATATCGTCGGGCCGGATGCGGGCGAACTGATCCAGGTTGTCGGAGTTGCCGTGAAGATGGGCGCGACCAAGGCAGACTTCGATGCCACTATGGCTGTGCATCCAACGGCGGCCGAAGAACTTGTCACCATGCGCGAAAAAGCCATGAGCCATGGGCAGCGCGCGGCGGAATAGCGTTTAAATCACCGAATTCTGCGGAAAAACTGGCCACTTGAGGGCGCCCTCGTGTATAAGGCCGCCCAAATCCTGGAGTAGTGCGTAATGGCGGAACGTTGGACGCCCGACAGCTGGCGCAAGAAGCCAATTCAGCAGGTGCCGGACTATCCGGACCGGCAGGCTTTGGCCGACGTCGAAAAGCAGCTGGCGACATTCCCGCCGCTGGTTTTTGCCGGCGAAGCGCGAAACCTGAAGAAGCAGTTGGCGCGGGTCGCCAACGGCCAGGCTTTCCTGTTGCAGGGCGGCGATTGCGCGGAAAGCTTTGCCGAGCATGGCGCCAACAATATCCGTGACTTTTTTCGGATGTTCCTGCAGATGGCGGTCGTTTTGACGTATGCGGCCGCTTCACCTGTCGTGAAAGTCGGACGTATTGCCGGGCAGTTCGCCAAGCCGCGTTCATCTCCGACGGAGAAACGCGACGGCAAGGAATTGCCGAGCTATCGCGGCGATATCGTCAACGACTACGCCTTCACCGAACAGGCTCGGCGACCGGATCCGCGCCGGCAGGTCGAGGCCTATCGGCAATCAGCCGCCACGCTGAACTTGTTGCGCGCCTTTGCGCAAGGCGGTTACGCCAATCTCGCAAGCGTGCGCCAGTGGATGCTCGGGTTTGTAAAGGACAGTCCGCAATCACGGCGCTACGTCGAGCTGTCGGATCGGATCTCGGAGGCGCTTGGCTTCATGCAGGCTTGCGGGCTTGATCTTGAAAGCCATCCTGAATTGCGGACGACCGATTTCTACACGAGCCACGAAGCCCTGCTTTTGGGGTTTGAGGAAGCGCTCACGCGCGTCGATTCAACGACTGGCGATTGGTACGCAACGTCAGGCCACATGATTTGGATTGGCGATCGGACCCGTCAACATGACCACGCGCATATCGAATATGCGCGCGGAGTCAAAAATCCGATCGGATTGAAGTGTGGTCCGTCGCTGAAGGCCGACGATCTTCTCCGATTGATCGACATCCTCAATCCCGACAACGAACCTGGCCGGCTGACGCTAATCGGCCGCTTCGGTGCCGAAAAAGTCGGTGATCTCCTGCCGACGCTCATCCGCGCGGTCAAGCGTGAAGGACGGGTTGTGCTGTGGTCCTGCGATCCGATGCATGGAAACACGATGACGTCCGCCACCGGATACAAGACTCGTCCTTTCGACCTGATCCTCAACGAGGTCCGCGGATTTTTCGAGGTGCACCAAGCCGAGGGCAGTTACGCCGGTGGCGTTCACCTTGAGATGACCGGCCAGAATGTGACTGAATGCACCGGCGGCGCGCGTGCCATCACGGAAGCCGATCTCAACGACCGGTACCACACGGTCTGCGATCCGCGACTTAACGCAGAGCAGGCGATTGATCTTGCATTCCTGCTT
>DASSYU010000511.1:0-6929 GCA_035703125.1 Pseudolabrys sp.
CCGACCGCCCCGAGTGCGGCTCCCGCGCCGAAAATCGTCCACAATCGCAATCGAAGGCCGGGAGGAATTGCGCCGCGCCAAAGAAAAAATAGCAGCGGCAGCAGGAACGCGGCGCCAGTCAGCCGCGCCAGCAGACGGTGCGACCACTCCCACCAATAGATCATCTTAAAGGCATCGAGGCCCATGCCGCGATTGAGTTCGCGGTACTGCGGGATTGCCTGGTACTTGGCGAACTCGGCCTGCCACTCAGCCTGCGAAAGCGGCGGCAGAACCCCGGTGACCGGCTTCCACTCGACGATCGAAAGTCCGGATTCCGTGAGCCGTGTCGCCCCACCGACAATCAATGTCAGCAATACCATTGCAGCCGAGATCAGCAGCCACAGCCGCACCGGTCGCAGACGGACATTGGACACTTTGATCGGTTCGTGCATCGTCTTGCTGCAGGAGATGCCGCGGACCATATAGTCCGCGGCGAGGCACCGCAATTGAGAGGCAAGACTGTCAGCTATGTCGATCCGCACCCGAAAATTGATCGGCACCGTCGCCCTCCTTGCCCTGGTCATCGTCTGGGGTCTACTGGCGATGGCGCTCGCGCAATCCGTGCTCACCAATATCAATGGCTGGGTAGCGACGATCTACTACATTGTCGCCGGGCTCGGCTGGGTGTTGCCCGCGATGCCCCTGATCAGCTGGATGGCAAGACCCGACGCTAAGCCACGCTGAGCCGACGGAACCGGTTCCAGATCGCCGTGCCTGCGCCCGACATCAGTACCTTCAAATAACGCTGGCGCTGAAACTCGCCGTTGACCGAGATACGCGGCAGCGCGGTCAAATAGTCGCGGTGCGCTTTGAACAGCACGCCCGGCCGCGTCGTCAGCGCGGTCTTGAAGCCGAGTTCGGCGGCAATGCGGAATTCGCGCGGGCCGGCCGACGTCACGTCGCCGACGGGGAAGGCGAGGTGCTCAGGGCGTTTTCCGAGCGCGGCCTCCAGCACGGCCCTGCTCATTTCCATCTCGGCGCGCACGGTCGCATCACTCGGCACCTTTTTGAGCATCATGTGATTGACGGTATGTGCGCCAATTGTGCACAGCGGATCGTTGGCAAGTTCGGCGATGTCTTGCCAGTTCATGCACAGGTCCCGGCAGAACGAAACGACGTCGACGCTGTAACACGCGCAAAGGTCGCGCACCGTGCGGCGCACCTCTTCTTCCGTCTTCATGCTGCGCAGGTAGCCGTAGATCGCAGCGTAGAGCTCGCGCTTTTGTCGCGTGGTTGCGCATTCAAAATATTGATCGGCGCCGTTGATCACCATTCCGATGCGATTGTTTTGCGCAATGACCGCCTCGAGCGCGATCCACCACAATTCACCCAGCCTGTCGGGAAAACTGGTCGCGATGAACATCGCAAACGGCAGTTTGTATTTCCGAAGCGACGGATAGGCCCAACGCAGGAAGTCCTTGTAACCGTCGTCGAAGGTGAGACAGACGAAACGCCGCGCGAAATCGCTCTCGATGTAGCGCCGATGCATTTCGTCGAGTGACACCACGTCAATGCGCGAACGCGCGAGCCGTCGCAGCAGCCGATCGAGAAATTCCGGCGTAACCTCGAGAAACCGGTTCGGCTGGAACGCCTCGGGCCGTGCCGGGCGCACATGGTGCAGCGTCAGGATGGCGCCGACCCCGCCCACGAGCGGACGCAACAAGTGATGGGTTCCGCTGAGATACAGCGTTTCCAGCCCGGCGCGGATGATCGTTTTTTTCACAGTCACTTGGTCCCCGCCCCTGCGGCCATTCAATCTACTACCCCGACGCTTTGTTGAGAATTCTTTGCGCGCTGGTAGTACCTCGGTGAGGCCGGTCAAGGTTCAGGCGTGGTTCCCCTTGTTTGACTCGCGCCGGCACATCCCTATAGTCCGCGCCGTTCTCGGTCGGGGCGTGGCGCAGCCCGGTTAGCGCACTTGTCTGGGGGACAAGGGGTCGTGGGTTCAAATCCCGCCGCCCCGACCAGTTTTTCACCGAAAACTAAACCGCCGCGGTCGTCAGGATCAGTTGAACCGCGACGCTTTCGCAACTACGCTCGTCAATTCAGGAGGCCCGCATGACCGCATCACATGCCTATTTGTTTTTCCGCTATGCCCGGTGGCTGCTTTGGATCGCCGTGCTCGCCTACTCGATCGAGTTTTTGCTTAATACCCGCGGCCATGTGGATTCGTTCAACCGTCTGCTGCGAACGACTGGATTCTGGATCTTCACGCTTCCGAATTTGGCGATGTTCGCGAGATTTTTCGAATTGATGATGCGTGACAAAGCAGGCCTTCCACGACCGAAGTTTGGTCAACTCGGCTTGCCGCGCTGAGCGGAATAATTCCATCGCCCGGATCCGGCGGCTCCGAAGTCGATACCAATCTGCGCCAGGTAGGCTTTCGAGCGGGCGGCCTCGAGATAGGCGATCTCGTCTTTCAATCTTTCTATTTCCTGGCGGCAGGCGTCCACATCGTCGAGCGCGCCTTTCGCGTCGGTTTCAAGTCTGCGCAAGAACTGCCGCAGTCGGATCAGGTCCGCGTCGGTCGGGGCTTTCAGCATGCCCCTGATCGTAACCGGCTGGCGCGGCGCGAAAAGTGGTTATCCACTTACAATTAAAACTGTTCACGCGTTTTTTCAGGTGATTCAATCCGGCGTATGGAGCGACACCCCGAGCCGCGCGCGCCGGCGCAGCCAGGTCGTTGCACGATACTTCGGATCGCGTGTAATGGCCTGCATTCCGTCCAGCACGGCAAGCACACGGGCGGGACCGAGCGCATCTCCAAGCGCGAGCGGTCCTTTCGGATAGTTGAGACCGAGCTCGACGGCCGTGTCGATGTCGGCCGGCGCCGCAATACGCAACTCGGCGATGCGAGTGCCAATGTTGACGATCATCGCGAGCAGCCGCTGCACGACGAAGCCCGGACTGTCGTTGATCACGGTGACCGGTGTTTTTTTCGTCGACAGCGCAGCTACTGCAGCGGCGAGGACATCCGGATTGGTGAGCGGCGTTTTCATTAGCGTCCGGCGACCGGAAAACCGCCCGAACATATCGACCGCAACGGTCCGCGCCGGATCGAGTTGCAACCGCACGGCCGCACCCGAGGCATCCTCTCCAAGCGGGGCGACGAAACACGGAATTCCCGCCGCCGGCGTGCCGCCGAACTGGACTTTGACGCCAGCGCTCTTCAGCCATTCGGCAAGTTCGCGCCCGCCGTCCTCGTTCGCGACCCAGGCCGCGGCGGGCTTTCCCCCCGGCGGGACTGACACGGTCGGCTTGTCTTTCGCAGGCACGCCCTCGTAACCGTAGAAGCCCTGCTTCGACTTCCGACCGAGCAGACCACCCGCGACGCGCACCGCCATTTGTGCCGATGGCTGGTACATGGGCTCATCAAAAAATTGCTCAAAGATGCTCACCATTACCGCGTGCGTGACATCGCCGCCGACAAGATCGAGCAGCTCGAAGGGTCCCATCCGGAACCCGGCCGATTCCTTCATCAGGGCATCTACTTCCTGCGGGGTTGCAATTCCTTGCGCGACAATGCGCAGCGCTTCGGGACCGTAGGCGCGGCCCGCGTGATTGACCACGAAGCCAGGCGAATCCGCAGCGACGATCGGATGCTTGCCGATCCGCCGTGCAAATTCCACCAGAGACTCCACGACCCCGGGCTCGGTGCGCAGGCCACCAATAACCTCGACCAGCTTCATCAACGGCGGGGGATTGAAAAAATGCAGACCGGCAACGCGCCGTGGCTGCGCACATCCGGCGGCAACTTCGGTGACCGACAGGGACGATGTATTCGTTGCCAGCACGGCATCGGCAGCCACTCGCTGCTCGAGCTCGCGGAACAGGGAACGCTTGGCCGAGATATCCTCGACGATGGCCTCGATCACAATCCCCGCCCCCGCACATTCATCGTAGGTGCTGATCGGTTTCAGGCGGCCGAGCACATCCTTCTTTGCCTCGGCGGTCATGCGCCCCTTCGACACCAGCCCTTCGAGGCCCTTGTCGATCGCGGCGATGGCTTGCTTTACCGCGCCGCTGTTTGAATCGAACAACAAGGTCGTGAGCCCGGCTTGCGCGCACAATTGAGCGATGCCGCGACCCATGGTGCCGGTGCCGAACACCGCGGCGACAAGATCGGGCCGGGAAAGGTCCAACGCCACGCGCTACTGCCCTTCGAACTTGGGTTTTCTTTTTTCCATGAAGGCGCGCATGCCTTCCTTCTGATCGCGCGTAGCGAATTGCAGCTGGAACGCCTTGCGCTCCAGCATCAACGCCGTATCGAGCGGCGCATTAAGCCCCGCGTTGATGATTTCCTTGATCTGCATGATTGACACCGCAGGCATCGCCGCAATGTCGCCGGCGATTTCGAGCGCGCGCGGCAGCGCCTGACCGGAGGTTACGACTTCGCTGACGACACCCATGCTCAAAGCCTCTGCGGCGCTGAACATTTTCCCCGTCATGATCAGCAACATGGCGCGGTGGCGCCCGACAAGCCGTGCCAGTTTTTGTGTGCCGCCACCACCGGGGAGAATGCCGACCTTGACCTCCGGCAGGCCGAGCTTTGCCCCCTCACCCGCAATAATAATGTCTGCGCACAACGCCAGCTCAAGTCCGCCGCCAAGCGCAAAGCCCTCTACCGCCGCGATAATTGGCTTTGGACAGTCCATGAGCGCGCGCCAGTATTTCTGCACATTGCGCGACATGACCTCGACAGGACCCGCCTCGGCCATCTCGCCGATGTCGGCCCCGGCTGCAAAGGCGACTTCCGAACCGGTGACGATGACACAGCGCACGGCGTTGTCGGCACCGCAGCGCGTCACTTCGTCGGCAAGCCGCGTGCGCAAATCTAGATTGAGCGCATTGCGCACCTGCGGGCGGTTGATCTTCAGGACAACAATGTCGCTGGACGGACGTTCAACGATGAGGGAATCCGGCGCGGCCATAGCGATCGATCCAGAGGAATGACATCGGGGCCCTACCTAGCAGATCGCGGGCCCGGAAGGCTATTTGCGGCAAGGCTATTTGCGACTTGGATTGATCACGGCCAGCGCGTCGATGACCCCGGCTCCGACCTCATTGCGCTTCCCCGGGATTCGGGTCGCGGCACGGGTGAGGCTGGCGCGTACCTGGGCAGGCGTAAGGTTCGGTTTCGACGCCAGCAGGAGGGCCGCGACCCCGCTGGCATGCGCGGCTGCGATGGAAGTACCCGACGTCACCTGATACGTCCCATCCGGTGCGACAGCGAGGATCTCGACACCGGGCGCCGCCACAGCAACTTGCGGCCCCCGGTTGGCCTGTGGCATCAGCTTGTCGTTTACATCCGTTGCCGTCACGCCGATGACGCCCGCGTCGGCAGCCGGATAGAGCGGCGGCGACCGTGGACCGGCATTGCCGACGGCGGCAATCAGCACGATGCCACGCGCATTTGCCTTGGCAAGCATCTCCCGCAACAGGTCGTCGGGAGGGCCCGCAAAGCTCATATTGATGATGCGCGCGTTCTTGCTCGCAGCCCAATCGACACTCTTGAGAATATTGAACGTGGTGCTTTCCGCACTTTCTCCCAAGCCCGAAAAGGCGCGCACCGCGAGCAGCTTCACTTTCGGTGCAACGCCAACCAGTTTGCTGCGCGCGGCAATTGCTCCGGCCATGGCAGTGCCGTGCGAATGGGCAACCGCCGGCGAGCCGACGACATCGTATTCTTCGGCCACCACGCCGGTAAGGTCGGGATGTTTCGTGTCGATTTTTGAATCGATCACCGCGACCAGCACGTCGTCGCCGCTGGTGATGCGATGCGCTTCCAGGAGGTGCAGCTTGTTCACGACGTATTGCGCGGAGCTGGCGGCCGGCAGCGGCGCCTGAACTGCCGGTGCCGGTGTCTGCGCGCCGACATAGACCATGTTGGCCCAGCCGCCCGACACGCCGGGATAATTGCGAGCGATCAGGCTCAGCGTTGCCGGCACTGACCGCGTGCCGTCAATGCGCAAGCGGCTGAGCCGGCGTCCGGTCAATTCGAACGTCTGTGTCTCCAACTCAGTCAATTGAAGTGTTGTGAGGAGCGCATTACGCATCTGCGCGGTTGCGCCAGATCCGAAATCGAGCAGGATTTCGTTCCCGACAAACCGCATCTCGCCCTGCGGCGGTATCTTGAAATTACGCCCGCGCCCCGTGCGCTGCTGCCGAGGCGGCGGCTTCGACGTCTGGGTCTGGGTTTGCGTCTGGATTTGAGTTGTGATTGTGGGCGGCACCAGAGCATCGGCCAATAGCCAGCCGATCGGACCGAGGAAACAGCCCAGGGTCGAGCGGTAGGCTTCGTTGAGCGTGAGCTCGCGGCCGAGTATTACCGTGCCGATCATCGGCGACACGGCCGCGCACCCGATCGAGCCCATGACGAACCAGCCGAGCGGCGTGATCGGCGTCCCGCGGTCAACGATCGTCGGCGGGGGAATGTTGGGAACCGTCGATTGTCCATACGCAGGCGCCAACGCACCTGCGACGGTCGCAATCGCAAGCAACACCGCTCTTGCGAGCGTCCCCATGCATACCCTCCGAACGGCCGAAACCATTCTACACGGCCATTGGTCGTGCACCATGCCCGGCCGGTTCAAAGGCTGAAGTGGAAAACTGGCCTAATGCGGCCTTGCCACCACCGCATCAATCAGTTTGCGGCACTCGACGAGGTCATGCAGGACCGCGCGTAATTTATGCAAATCCTCACCGCCCAACCCGCCGGTCACGGTCGGCGAAGGTTGACGCGGCGCTGTCGGCACGGCGTCCTGCAGTTGCTGCACCGACTGATCGATGGCACTTCCGCCATGGAGCGCGCGGTCAGCGGATTCGATGTGTGGCATTGGTGCGCTCGCCATCGGCGGGTCAATCCGCGTCGCGGCGTCGTCCTGTCTGTC
>DASSYU010000277.1:0-6446 GCA_035703125.1 Pseudolabrys sp.
ACGAGTGTCAGAGCAGCCGCGATTGTACAGAGTGATTTCAACGCCGCCTCCCCAGGTGCCCACAGCCCATCATAGGTGTCCGCTCGCCGCGCTCTATGACCCGGAGGCCACAGTGGACAAGTTTGTATGAAAGAAAGTTCCGACTGTGTGCGCCGGTCGATCAGGCCTGCGGGGCTCCATCTGCGGCTTAGTAGCGTGTTGCCACGGGTATATTCCGTGCTGCAGCATGATATGGTTCCGCACATAAAAAGCCGGAGCTTAGGGGAGAGGACGATGGGAGTACGAGAATTTGCGGCGGTGCTTGTGATGCTTGCCGGTATCGGCGGGGTGCAGGCCCAGGATTATCCGAAAAAAACGGTGACCGTGATCGTGCCGTTCGCTGCGGGCGGACCGGCTGACGTCACCGGGCGCATCGTTGCCGATATCTTCACGCGCCACCTCGGCCAGCAATTTGTGGTGGAGAATGTCGGCGGTGCGGGCGGCACTGTCGGGTCACTGCGCGCCGCGCGCGCCGCGCCCGACGGCTACACGCTCATCTCGGGCCACATGGGCACGCACGCCGGAGCGCCGTTCTTCTATCCCAATCTCGGTTATGACCCGCAGAAGGACTTCGAGCCGGTCGGGCTGATTGCCGAGCAGCCGGAGCTGCTGACGGTGCGCAAGGACATCCCCGCCAACAACCTCAAGGAATTCATTGCCTACGCCAAGGCGAACGAGAGCAAGCTCAACATGGGGCACGCGGGCGTCGGCTCGGTGTCCTATATTGGCTGCCTTCTTCTCAACGCGGCGATCGGCATCAAGCCGACCATGGTGCCTTTTACCGGCACCGCGCCGGTGATGAACGCGATCCTCGCGGGTCAGATCGATTACGACTGCGATCCCATTCTTGGGCCGCTGCCGCACGTGCGCGCCGGCACCGTCAAGGCGCTGGCTATTGCCGCAAAGAAACGAAGCCCGCTGCTCCCGGACGTGCCGACTTCCTATGAGCAAGGTCTGCCCGAATTTGACTGCGCGCCTTTCTATGCGGTGTTTGCGCCAAAAGGTACGCCGCAGGCGATCGTCAACAAGCTTGCCGACGCTCTCAGCAAAGGCCTCAGCGAAGAGGCCGTGCAGAAGCGGCTGGCCGCGCTCGGCGCGGAGATTGCCGAGCCCGACCGCCGCAGGCCAAAGGCGCTCGCGGCGCTGGTGAAGAACGAAATCGATCGGCTGGCACCGATTCTGAAAGCGGCGGCGTCGAAGTAGGCCCCTTCCGCTCATTCCCGCGAAAGCGGGAATCCAGTCTTTTTGGCTCTGGGTCCCCGCTTTCGCGGGGACGAGCGGATAACTAATCGATTGAGTTTAACTGTATCCTACCGTCTCGCCGGCATGCAGGCCGACGTGCCTTCAATCGCGCGCCAGGTCTGCTCGAACTCGTCAGCATTCTTGTTCTGGTTCTTCACGCCTTCAGTCTGCTGGTGCAGGTGAATTTGTATCGGCGTGGAGAGCCACCAGCTCATCGAGACCGGCCGTGACTTCTTCTCCCCGCCGGTTCCCGCCGGCCCGTATTGTGGCCAAACCCGGACGTGCGCCGTGTTTTTGCGAAGGCAGGACGGATCATTCAGCCGGCCGAGCGTGGTATTGAGCTGCAGCACGGCAAGTCTGCCGCGGCCCGTGCGTGTGCTGGCGATCGCTTCAATGGGAATCGAGACGTCGGTGAGGAAAACAGTATCCGGGACGTCAATGCGATTGAGATCCGGGTTCTCGTCCGGATCGTTGGAGATGACCAGGACGAAGGGCACGATCTCCGGCCGGAGGGCATGAATCGCCACGGCGAGCTCCATCGCGGTGAGCGCGCCGTAATTTTCGATGTAGCCGCCATCGACGATGCGATCGACAACGTTATGTTTGACATTGCGGACGGCACCCGGCGGTGAAATGACCGGGAAACGAGCCGAATTGTGCGCGGCCGTGCTCAGGCGGACGTCGTCGAGATTCTGTTTGGAGAAAATGAATGAAAGCTTTTCGCGGATATACTCCCACAGGAAGTAGCGTTGAATTCTCGCCCAGAAGTCGACGTCGGTATTGTTGGTCAGCAGAGTGTGAAACGCGGCCGCCTCCAGGAAAATCGGGCATTTTTTCTTAGGGTCCTCGGTGACGTATGTCTGGTTTGTAACGAGCGATTTTGCCTTCAAGTCGGCCACCACCTCCTTGGGGACCTCGGTCGGGCAGCGCTCGGGCGGGATAGTATAGGCCGGGTCCAGAACCATGGTCAGCAAACGCTGACCGGTCGCTGCAGATGTGCCGTTGAGCAGGAGAAGCGGCAGCCACATTCCTTCGCGCGACCGAAGGTCCATGAAGGGGCAGCGCATGTCACCCGGACACCCGTCTCGCCAATTTCCTTGCCTGATCTGCATGACATCGGCGAAACGCAGCTCCCACGAACGTTCCAGAAGTGCGGCCCGGTCCCGCCACCATCCAAATCTGATCGTGTCGTGGAAAGTCAGCCCGATCATGGTCGGGGTGAGAAAATCTCCCGCCATCAGCGCTTCGAGGCAATCCTGCCAGTTATTGATTTCGTCTCCGTACCAAAGATCCGGCTTGCGATTGGCACAAGGTTGCTTCGTCTCCTTGCCAGCGCGCGCGAACGCGGCAACTGCCATCGCAGCCCCGGGCGCGCTTCCCGACACGGCGGAAATCGCGAAAATACGCTTGCGCATCTTGTGGGCATCCAGGGTCTCGCCGCCCTGCGTAACATGCAGGTTCGCCTGGTCGAGCAATCGGCCGATGACGCTCGCCGTAAAAAATCCGGCGCGGCTCGCGCCGCCGGAGCCGACCACGATCACCGGGCGCGGACAGGCGGCCGCATTGCCGGCGCAGTCGTTCTCCTTCATCCAGAGATCAAGCGCCTGGTTGAGCTGGATAACCGGCTTGTCGACGGGTCGCTTTACCAAAGTATTGGCGTCGATACGGCGCACGGAATGATTGTCGCCCAGAATCGCGGAGAGCCCGGCAATCACGAGGGCAGCACCAACAATCAGCGGCGCCCTCAGCTGCCGTCCCAATGCCGACAGGAACGTCAGCAGCGGCAGCCAACCACCCAGGATGATCGGAAGGATCAGCGCGCGCGGCAGCAACGCAGCTGCGCGATCCGCGCCCACGAAAATGATCATGGCGGAGATCAAAAAGACAATGATCAGCAGCAACGGGCCGAGGCCCGGTTCAACTTCGCCATCACCGCCCAACCCGATCCGCTGCAACAGCCGGTTGACTGTGCTGGCCTTTTCCTCAGCCCGCTGCACGGGGCCGGATTCCATCAAGGCCTGGCGCTTCACCATATAGGCGAAAAATGCCGCGCCGACTGCCACAACGAGGGCATCGAAAACGTAGAGAGTGAATTTGACAGCCGCAATCTTCCCGGGGTCTTCAATGTCAGGCAGGTTCCAAATCGACCGTGCCGAGCCGATCAGCACCAGGCCGAACGGGACGAGACCGAACACGCGAGGCACCCATTTTTCGACACAGGCGAGAAAATCCGAACCCCGGGTCCTCGCATACGCGCGGAAGCGCGTGTCCGTGTCGAGCAGCAGCCGCGACGCGTAGTGTGTCGTTGCCGCCCAGACGAATGCCAGCACGAGGAAAAGGACGATGCGGCTGCGATGGTCCGCGAACTCGGTAAACAGGTCCTGGGCTTGAGGGGTGCAGTAGAGTATCAGGAACCCGAGGATCAATGCGCAAAGCGGCACGCGCACGATCCAGAGGACCAGCGCAAGATCGAGGCATCTCTGCCAGCACTGCGCGATGCAATCACGCCAGCGCTTCCATTTCGCCTTTTTGTCGTCTGCAGCCATGATCCCCCCACGGGTGGGCTCTTCGAACCTCCGGCGCGGTGGATTCAAAGAGCACGAAGCTGAACGACCGGGCTTCGAAAAATCCGGAGCTTAATTCAGATATCAATCTCGCGCGCCGGCCGGTGTGAAGTACCTCACAGGCATGGAATTTTACGGTACGTCTCCGGCGCCGACATATCCCCCAATCTTCCAGTCGCCGGCCGCCTTCACATAGCAAAGCTGATCGTTACCGATCGGCGCGACTGAGTCGACCGAAACAAACCCCGTCTTGCCAGAGGGCGTGACGACACGCAGAAAAGTAGGCGCGTTCGAGGCGTTCTCGGCAGCGATACGCAGGAAAACAGAACCGAGCTTTTCGATCACCGGCGCATTCGCCTGTGGCGTTGCGCGTACTTCGACGTCGGCGGAGACCGGGTAACCCCAGTCCCCGACGTCCGTCCTGGTCGACGCAAGCAGGTCGTTGAAAGCCTTGCTGTCGAAAGCCGGGCCGGCAGGTGCGCAAATGGCATCCTTGCGGTCGGGCAAAGGCGCGCCCGTCGGATCGTCGGCAAAACTCGCGAGCATGTCCCAGCCGGCGCCGTCCTTGTTCTTGAGACCGAGAGCCGCGGCCAGATTGTCGATGCCGGATTTTCGCTTGTCCGCGCGGTCGCCTTTCTCGCCGATCCAGAAGAATCCTTGCCCGACGACAAGCTTTGCCAGAGCGGCGCGATCCTTGTGTTGTGCCACTTCGCCCAGTTGCTTGCGTAATGCTTCGAGAGCAGCGTCGTTTATCGCTTGCGGGGCCGTCACGGTAACCGGCTTGTATGATGCCGGCTTCGCAGGCTGCGGTTGGCCGCGCTGTTGATTTTGTGCCGTCGCCGCTGATGAGAACGCGAAGATGCAGGCTGCGACGAGGGCAGTCCGATGAAGAACGTGCATCGTGTCGCCCCCCGTTTTTTGGGCGCGTACCGGCGCTGACCTGAAATCCAGCGGAAATCTATCACAGCCGGGTGCGCAGGGGCGATGCGGGGCGACCCTGTCCGCCAAAAATATGCGGTCCCGGCGACCAGGGCCGGCGGGACCGCAGGAAGGGGCAACGCAGGGGACGCAACAACCGACGGAGCAGTGCGTCGATATCCCGCGGTCATGACGCGACGGTGACAGACTTATTGCCTGTGGACTTCCGTCTCAACCACGCCGCTACATCCCGCGCCTCGCCACGAATCCTTTCCCACGCCAGAGAGTTTAGTTCTGGTCGGCTTTGATGTTGTTGTCCTTCACGACCTTGCCCCACGTCTGCATCTGATTGGAGACGAAGGCGCGCATTGCTTCCGGACCGGCGAGGGCAAGCGTCACCTGCTGGGTTTCAACCAATTGCTTGGCGATACGCTCCTCACGCAAAATGGCCGCCATCTCATTACTGAAACGCTCGATGATCGGCTTTGGCGTGCCAGCCGGCGCGAGGATACCCCACCAGGCGTAAGCTTCGAAACCAGGGAAGCCGCCCTCCGCCACGGTTGGCACTTGCGCGATAAATTGATTGCGTTCCTTCCCCGTCTGCACAATCGCCCGAATAGTCCCAGCGCCGACCTGCGGCATCGACAGCGCGGTGCTGCCGATCAGAAGATCGACGTGGCCAGCGACCGCGTCATTCATCGCCGGACCGCCACCGCGATATGGCACGTGCGTCAGCTTCACGCCGGCGCGCTGTGACAATAGCGCCATCGCCAGGTGTCCAACGCTGCCGCTGCCGACCGAACCATAACTTACCTTGCCCGGATTTTCCTTGGCGAAGGCGATGATGTCATCCAGCGTTTTGTAAGGTTTACTCTTCGCGGTCGTAATCACGTAAGGCGCAGTGCCAATGAGAAGCACCGGATCGAGATCCTTCTCGCTGTCGTAGGGCAGGCTCGGTAGCACGAACGGGTTGGCGGCATGATTGTCGAACACCGCCAGCCATGTATTGCCGTCGGACGGTGATTTCGCCACGGCGGCGGTGCCAACGCTGCCGGACGCGCCTGACCGGTTCTCGATCACGACTGTAGTGCCGAGCCGCTGCTGAAGCCCCGGTTGGACTAATCGCATCATCGCATCAGTCGATCCCCCTGGCGGATAAGCAACAACAATTCGCACGGGGCCGGACGGCCAAGATTGGGCTCGCGCTAATGGCGCGGCTAATGGCGCGGCTAGGCCGGCAAGCATAAGTGTGCGGCGTGTGAACATGACGTCCCCCCTCAAAGGATGGACGCCAGTATATATTTCATTTCTGTCCAATGCACGGCAGCGCAGTGCGATCGTCATCCGCTTTGTCCCCGAAAGCGGACATTTGCACCGCACCAGGCTAGGTCCGCTAAGGGCCAAAAGCGGACATACGCTTTTTACAGTGGCGCAAGAGCGTTGCGCAGTGGAATGTCCGAAATCTTCATCAGGCCGCTAAACGGCTCGTTCAGTTCTAAAATCAAATAGATTGCAAACGATGCCGATAGGCCAAAGACGCACAAAAAAGCCAAAGCTGTAGCGTTTAGATCCGAAAATAAACTGAAACTCAAAAATATGATGAAAAGCCAGAAAACAAGGATGGCAAGAAAAGGTATGGGTATTTGATTGACTGTCTCTACAAACAGCAAGAGCCGAGTTTGA
>DASSYU010000009.1:0-2759 GCA_035703125.1 Pseudolabrys sp.
GGCGCGATGTCGGTCGTGAGCGGCCCGAGCGTATAGAATGGCGCCTCGCCGCACTCCTTCAGCTGCTTGTCCATGTTGATCTTGATCTTGTGCATCGGCACGTGGCCGGGGCCCTCGATCATCACCTGGCAGCCTTTCTTCCAGGCGATCTGCGTGAGCTCGCCAAGCGTCTCAAGCTCGGCGAACTGCGCCCGGTCGTTGGCGTCGGCGATCGAGCCGGGCCGCAGGCCGTCACCGAGCGAGAACGACACGTCGTATCTGCGCATGATGTCGCAGATCTCGTCGAAGCGTTCGTAAAGGAAGCTCTCCTTGTGCCGCGACAGGCACCACTTGGCCATGATCGAGCCGCCGCGCGAGACGATGCCGGTGACGCGGTCGGCGGTCAGCGGCACGTAGGCAAGCCGCACGCCGGCGTGGATGGTGAAATAGTCGACGCCCTGCTCGCACTGCTCGATCAGCGTGTCCTTGTAGACCTCCCAGTCGAGCTTGACGGGATCGCCGTTCACCTTCTCCAGTGCCTGGTAGATTGGCACGGTTCCGATGGGCACAGGCGAATTGCGCAGGATCCATTCGCGCGTGTTGTGGATGTTGCGCCCGGTGGAGAGGTCCATCACCGTGTCGGCGCCCCAGCGGATCGCCCACACCATCTTCTCGACTTCCTCCTCGACCGACGACGTCACGGCGCTGTTGCCGATATTGGCGTTGATCTTCACGAGGAAGTTGCGGCCGATGATCATCGGCTCGAGCTCGGCGTGGGTGTTGTTGGAGGGAATGATCGCGCGGCCGCGCGCGATCTCGCTGCGCACGAATTCCGGCGTGATGAAGGCGGGCACCGCGCCGCCGAACTGCTCGCCGTCGGCGAGCGCGGCCTGCGCGCGGTCGAGCTGTTTCTTGCGGCCGAGATTTTCGCGCTCGGCGACGTAGATCATTTCCTTGGTAATGATGCCGGCCTTGGCGAATTCATATTGCGTGACCGGCTTGCCGTCCAAGGCGCGCCAAGGCTTCGGCGTATTGGGGAAATTGCGCGCCAGGTGCTTGCCGGTGACATTGCCGTTGTCCACGGGCTGGATCGGCCGGCCTTCATATTCCTCGACCCCGCCGCGCTCCTTCACCCAGGCGATGCGGTTGCGCGCCAGTCCTTTCTCCACATCGATCGTGACGTTCGGGTCGGTGTAGGGGCCCGTGGTGTCGTAGACCGGCAGGGGCGGCTCGCCCGACGATGCGTCGAGCAAGATCTCGCGGATCGGCACGCGCAGCTCGGGCGCTGCTTCGGGCCGCGAATAGACCTTGCGCGAGGCGGGAAGCGGGCCCGTCGTGACTTTCGGGATGATGAGATCGGCGCCGGTGACGGGCTTGTTCATGACATTACACTCCTGGACGGAATCCGAAGTAACAGAGCACGGCGCCGATCACGAGCCAGAACGCCGCCGCGGCGGTCGTGTATTCCTTACGCGCGATTGCCTTCCTGCCGACCTTGATGGCGCGGTCCGGCGCGAAGATGCGCAGGGCGCCGCTGATCACGGCAATCCAGCCGAGCAGCGTGATGATCAGCGGCCAGTTCAGCACCCAGACGTTGTGACTGAGCACGACCGCGAGCCCGGCCGGCATCAGGATCATGCCGGAGAAGAAGATAAGTGCCGGGCTGCGCAGGAATTCCTGCGCCATCTTGCGGAAGGCAAGCTCGTTGACGAGCAGGCTCACGCCCGCCAGCGCCATCACAGGCCCGATCAGTCTCGCGAGAAAAATGGATGTCTGCATGGTTGCCCCTATGCCATGTAGCCTTTGAACGTAATGAAGCCGCCGAGCGCGAGCAGAACGATGCCCGCGCCGACGAAAAATCCGCTGTTCGCGACGATTGCGCCGGCGACAAAGCTGGAAAACTGCGGCGCGATGATCCGGAACGTGCCGACGCAGGTGCGGAACCACCCGACGGCCGTGACCGCGCTGCGCCAGTCGGGCGTCCACGCGTTGTGGACATTGAGAATGTAGAGCCCGGCAACCAGGCCCAGAATTCCGGAAAAATAAATAAAGGGCAGGCCGCCGACGAATTGCGCCGCCATCTCGCGGTAAGTCGGCTGGTTCACCAGCATGCCAATGCCGATGGCGGCCAGCACCGGCCCGACCAGCCTGGCAATGATGAGGGATTTATCCATCGCGTGTCCTGTCCCTTCGCCGGCATGACCCGGATCAGGTTCAAAGGGTTTTTCTCAGCCCCCAAACGGGGACACCCCTAGGAACGGTATTTAATGTATGCGTGAGGGCAGGGCTGTCAATGCACCGTGTGGGATTCAGCCCTGCGCCGGCGTGAAGATCAGCCGTACGAAATCGCGGAACAACAGCACCTGACGCGGAACGATGGTCGTGTCCCGCAGCACGCGGCCGAGAATGAGCCCGCCCTCGACCAGCGTGCAGGCGGTGTCCGCGAGCGCATCGAGATCGACCGGCTGGACCGGTGGATAGCGCTCCGCGATCAGGCGAAGCCGTTCGCCGAAGCGGTTGCGCCAGGCCAGCATGCCGTCGGCATTGAGCTTGCGGACCTCGTCGTTGAACAGCTGGTCCTGATAGGCGAAGGACGCCGCGAGGCAGCCGGGATGCGCCTCCGGCAGGTCGGCTAGCATCTCGGCAAAGAGCTTCAGTCCAACCAGAAATCCCTGCAACGGATCTTCGTTGAGCTCGTCGCCGCGGCGAAAGATGTTTTCCAGCACCGCGCGATCCTGCGCGAGGTAGCGCAGCAGCAGGCCCTTGGCGAGCTCACCTTT
>DASSYU010000021.1:0-3527 GCA_035703125.1 Pseudolabrys sp.
TTCTCGACAATGATCGGCTGGCCGAGCGCCGCCTTCATCGGGTCCTGCAACAGACGGGCGATGATATCGACGCCGCCGCCGGCCGGGTAGCCGACGAGGATATGCACCGGCTGCCTCGCATACGTCGATTGCGCGTCAGCCTGCGGCGAGACGGCACACACTGCGGCAGCGCTCGCGAGAAGATGGCGTCGTGTCAGCATGGTGTTTCCTCCGATCGTTATGTGTCAGTCGCCACCTTCGCGGATGGGTGGCTGGAAAGCCAGGCCAGTATCCCAAGGGAAATAAATCCAGGTATCCTGCGACACTTCTGTGATGAACGTGTCGACGAGCGGACGTCCCATCGGCTTGGCATAGACGGTTGCAAAATGCGCGTTCGGCAGGAGGTCGCGCACGACGCGCGCGGTGTTGCCGGTGTCGACAAGATCATCGACGATCAGAACACGTTTCCCTTGCGCGTGAAGCGAAGCGACCTCCGGCGCAATACCTTTGAGAACCGACAGATCGCCCTGGTTCTTGTAGTCGCGATAACTGACGACACAGACGGTCTCGATCATGCGCACGTTGAGTTCGCGCGCGACGATCGCCGCCGGCACCAAACCGCCGCGCGTGATGCAGACGATGGCCTCGAATGGTCCGGACTCGTGCAAGCGCCAGGCGAGCGCGCGCGAGTCGCGATGAAACTGATCCCAGGAGACCGGGAAAATTTTTTCGGGACGAGGCGCCTCAGTGGGGGAGTTCGCCATGGGTGTATTAGCGCGCCGGAGAAAGCTGCGCTTTGACCTTCTCGAGCATGCCCTCGACTTCAGCCTTCACGGCCGCAAGCTCGCCGGCATCGCGGGAGCGTACGACAATATTCGTGTTTGGCCCGTTTTTTTCGTCGATAAAAGGATAGCTGCCAATGATCGTCGACGGGTGGGCCTTGGCAATAGCGCCGAGCTCGGTGCCGACATCACCTTCCTTGGCATCGGCACGGATCGTCTCCGACAACAACTTGGTGCCGGTCTTGAGCTTCGGAGCGACTTCATCGAGCATGCCCTGCATCACCGCAGGAATTCCCGCCATGGTGACGACGTTACCGATCCAGAATCCAGGCGCTCCCGAGACCTTGTTCGCGACCAGCGCGGCGCCTTTTGGAATACGCGCCATCCGCAGACGCGCCTCGTTTAGCTCGCCGCCGGTTTTTGCCAGCCGCTCTTTCAGAATGGCGATAGCCTCGGGGTGGAACTCAAGCGCGACGCCAAATGCCTCCGCTACACAATCAGCCGTGATGTCGTCATGAGTGGGCCCGATGCCGCCGGTGGTGAACACATAGGTATATTTTGCGCGCAACGCGTTCAGTGCATCGACAATCGCAGCAGCCTCGTCCGCGACCACCCTCACCTCTTTGAGATCGATTCCGATCGCGGTGAGGTAGTCGGCGATGTAGCCGATATTCTTGTCCTTCGTCCGGCCGGACAGGATCTCGTCGCCAATCACCAGCACGGCGGCGGTGACGATGTCGGAGTTGCTGCTCATGACGGTATCCTGTGGGCGACCCAGAAGACGTAGCGTGACCCCAGCACCCGCTCAAGCCATCCGCCGCGGCGTTTTCCGTTCAGGTTCTCAACCTTGTTTGCGGTGCCGCTAACATGCGGTTTTAATGGTATTTTTTGTGTCCCGAAAAGATGGTTATGGGTGATGCAACGGACCATCGTGATACGCGTTGCAACAACCGGCTGCCGAGAATTCAGGTAATCCCGAACATTGTTTCCCGGAAATCTGACCCATGACCTACTGCTGCGGAATTCTCGTTCGCGCCGGGCTCGTAATGGTTGCCGACACGCGCACCAACGCAGGCCTCGATAATATATCCACGTTTCGCAAACTGCACGTCTACACACAACCGGGCGAACGCATCATGGCGCTTGCCTCCGCGGGCAATCTGTCGCTCAGCCAGTCGGTTCGCTCGACCTTAACCGAGGGCATGGAGAACGCTGAAACCGGCGAGACCGAAACGCTCATGAACGCACCGACGATGTTTCAGGCCGCGCAACGGATCGGACACGCGATAACAAAAGTGCAGCATGTCGAAGGCAAGGCGCTGGCGGCAGCGCACATCGAGCACGACGTCTCCTTTCTGTTCGGCGGCCAAATCAAGGGCGGCCGTCTGCAGCTTTTCATGATCTACTCGGCCGGCAATTTCATCGAGTGCACGATTGATACGCCTTATCTCCAGATTGGCGAGCACAAATACGGCAAGCCAGTGCTCGATCGTGCCGTTGGCTATGACACCGATCTTTATGACGCGCTGAAGATCGGACTGATTTCCATGGACTCCACCATGCGCTCCAATCTCGGAGTAGGTTTGCCAATCGACCTTCTCGTCGTGCGCCCGGATGTCTGCGACGCCGAGGTCAACTACCGGATCGAACCGGGCGAGCACTATTTCCAGGATTTGCGAACCCGCTGGTCGGCGGCCTTGCGCGCCGCCCACATTTCAATCCCGCGTCCGCCCTATCGGGGCTCCGGCGGAAGCTGAGGAAGCTCAAATTTTACAAGGGGATATGCGATGCGGTGTTGCTCTACATTTACCGTCGGTTAACAGAACCGGGCGAATTGCCTGTTCTCATCGCTAACTGGCCCTCACTCCGGCAAAACGAAAGCGAATAGCAAGCTTTGTTCCCTAGCTTCCTGCCACAAAACGCCAATGGGCAGGACGCTTTAAGGGACTCCTATCGTGCCGGCTGTCGCTCGTCCGCGTGCACCCGACACGCGACCATACACCAGGTGGGATCGCGCTCGCCTGAGCGTCGTTGTGCCCATTGGCGTGATCGTCGCCGTCGCGATCGTCTGCATCGTCGTCGCCGTGCTGTCGTCCGCCCAGCGCGCCGACATCGTCGCCGTCGATCATGAGAAGCAGCTGTTCTCGCGCGCAATCACGAACTACGGCGAACGCGTGTTGCGGGAAGTCGAAAGCGTGGCGTCCGCCGCCGCCACCATCCAGAACATCCGGCGCTCGTTCGACCCGGCGTGGGCCAAGGACCGGGTCGGCAGCTGGCTCGAAACGTACTTCAACCACGACTACGTCTTTATTTTCGATCGCAACGACGAGCTGATCTACTCGCTGCTCGGCAGCCGCGCCGCCGATGCCAAATGGATGGCCAGCGCGCGCAACGATTTCGCGTCGATAATCGAATACATGCGCGGGCGCGACCCGCGGCTGCACGGCGCCATCCGCCTCAACCAGCCGAGCCTCACCGAAGGCGGCGCGCATCCCCAATCGGCGGTGATCCGCCGCGTGATGGGCAAGCCGGCGGTCATCGCGGCGGTCGCCGTCGGTCCCCTCGACGGGATCCCTCAATCCGTCGACGGTGACGCGCCGATCATCATGTCTGTGAAATTCATCGACGAGGCGGCGCTCGCCAGCATCGCGACGCAGCTCCGGCTCGTGGACCTGCGCAAGATCGACCAGGCGCCCGTGCCGCAAGGCGACCTCAACTACGACCTGACCGGCCCGGATGGCAGCGTGATCGCGCGCTTTGCCTGGA
>DASSYU010000024.1:0-4415 GCA_035703125.1 Pseudolabrys sp.
GCGCGGCTTCCTCCAGCTCCGGCGCGACCTGCAGCAAGGTGCCGGAGATGAGCCGCATGCCGTAGGCGAGCCAGACAATGGAATAGGCGAGCCAGATCGAGGCCATCGTCGACTTGAGCGGCGAAAGGAACGGCACGAACAAGAATACCCATAGCAGGGCAAGGCCGGCGACCAGGCCCGGCATGGCACGCGGAACCATTACCAGATAGTCGACAAGCCGCGTCCAGCCGGAGTTCCAGCGATGCACGGCAAGCGCAATCGCGGTATAGCAGGCGACAGCTGCAGCTCCGCCGATAACGCCAATGCCGAGCGTGTTGAAGATGCCGCGCACCACGTTCGGATAATCTGTGAGCTCGCGATAATGATCGAGCGTCAGCACATCGAGCAGCCTCACGCCTTCGCCCCAGGTCACGACGAAAGAACGCAGTGTGATACCGAAGATCGGCACGACCACGGTCACGAGCAGTCATAGAACAATTCCGGCAAACGCAACCCAGCGCCAGTGGTGCAATGGAAGCGGTTGCGTTTTCAGACCTTTGCCCCGCATGGACACGTATCGTTGCGCCTGGCGCAACAGCAGGCGCTGCATGAACACCAGCGGTGCGGTGATCGCGATGATCGCAACCACAACCACGGCCATCAGCTGATATGACGGCACACCAAGTTTGTTGGTGAGCTTGAACAAATAGGTCGAGAGCACCAGCAGATCCTGCGGATCGCCCAGCACCAGCGGCAGGCCGAACAGCTCGAAGCCCAGAAAGAACACGAGCACGCCGGCAAACAGGATTGCCGGCAAGATCATCGGCAGGCTGACGCTGACGGCGACGCGGAACGGATTTGCGCCGGATACACGCGCGGCCTCCTCGAGATCGGTGCTCAACCCACGGAGCGCAGCCGCACTATAGAGGTATACGTGCGGGACGTGCGTGAGTCCGGCGATTATGATCAGCGCCAGCAATGAATAAAGATTCCACGGAACGAAGCCGAGAAGGTCCTTCGCAAGCGTCGAAAAAATTCCGACCGGGCCTATCGCCACGACGTAGCCGAATGCAATGACCACCGCCGACACGAAGATCGGGATCAGGATTAGCGGCTCGAGATATCGCCGGCCGGGAATGTCGGTGCGAACCATCAGAAAGGCGAGCAGAGCACCGAGCGGCACTGCGATCGCAGCCATGCCGGCCGCGATCGCAACCGTGGTCCAGAACGCTTGCCAGAAATCGGAATCGGCGAGCACGAACGAATAGGCGAGCAGGCCGACCTTCGCGGAAGGGTCAAAAAACGGTGCAGTAAGGAAGCTCTGGTAGACCACAAGCGAAAGCGGCGCCACCACGACAAGCGTGGTGACGCCGAGCACGAGCAAACGGTACACGATAATGGGCATGGCTGCCCTTGATCCGGCGCGCCCGAAGGGCGCGCGCTATGCCTATTGTCCCTTCCTCGCCTGTTGCCACTTCGACAGGAAGGCAAGGCGTTTTGCCTGGTCGAGATTCTCCAAGAGCGTCTGGTCGATTGGAACGGGCCGTGCCTTGTCGCCGATCAGCCGCGTAACGCCCTTGATCGTCGCCTCGCCATCAACGTCTGAACGAAGTGAGTAAAGGTCGGCCTTGTTTGCGATGATTTCCTGTCCGCGCTTCGACAGGATGTAATCGAGGAAGAGCTTGCCGGCGTTCGGATTCTTGGCGTGCTTGGAAATGAAGGCGACGCGCGAGGTCACCATTGTGTAGTCTTTCGGCAGAATGATGCCGAGATTGGGATCCTTCTTGGACCGGCCGAGAGCATAGGAGCCGAAGACTCCATAGGCGATCAGGTGCTCGCCCGACGTCACGCGTTCCATCATGGCACCGGCGCTGGTGTAGAGCTTGGCCTGCGCCTTGCCCATCGCCTTGAACAGGTCCCATGCCTGCGGGAAATCCTTGATATCCGCGTTGCAGAACAGATAGCCGACGCCGGAGCGCTCGGGATCGTAAGCGGTGATCTTGCCTTTGTAGAATTCCGTCTTGGCGTTGAGTAGCTTCAAAAGATCGGTGTGATCCTTCGGCACGTCACCTTCGGGAACGAGGCGCTTGTTATAGACGAAGGTGATCGGCTCGTACGTCGTGCCGTAAGCCGAATCCTTCCACACGGCCCATTTCGGCAGCGCCTTGATTTCCGGGGAGGCATAGGAAGCGGCATGACCGTCGGCAACGAGCTTCACCTGTAGATCCATCGCCGACGACCAAATGACATCCGCCGTGCCGTTGTTGGCGGCGGCCTCGGCAATGAAGCGGTTATAAAGCTCAGTGGAATTGAGGTCGGAGTATTCGACCTTGATGCCGGGATAGAGCGTCTCGAAATCCTTGATCAATGGATTGGCGGCAACCGCGTCCGTGGTCGAGGAGATGACGACCTTGCCTTCCTTCTTGGCGGCATCGATGATCTTGGCGTAGTCCGCCGGATAGCCTTGTGGCGCTTGCGCGAGAGCGGCGCCGCTGAGGGCAAATACAATTGCGGTGAAAATGGCGGATATGACGTGACGCATGGCAGCTCCCTGGCGTTTTTCGGCGCCTGCCCCCGCAGCGGCCGTTCGGGAGCGATGCTACTCCAGGGCTTCATCCACCGCCTAGGCCTACAAAGCGAAGGCCTTGGCGCCGGGAATATCAGCCGGCAAAGCCGCCGGTGTCGAGAAAGGCCCGCTCTTCCGGTGTCGTGCTACGATCGAGAACGGCATTGCGATGGGGAAAGCGCCCGAACCGCCGGATGATGTCGGCGTGAATTTCCGCCCATTTCAAGTTCTCTTGGTTGCCGGCCGCCTTGTTGAGGGCGATGCAGCGCTCCTGGTCCGCGAGATTCTCCGAATGCTCGAACGGAAGATAGAAGAAATTCCGCAGCTCTTTCGGTACCTGACTGTCGAATCCGCGGACGATCGCGCCGGCGGTGATGGCGCGCGCCAGTGCGTCGGTGGCGAACGCGCGCGCATCGCTGCGAAACATGTTGCGCGGAAACTGATCCAGCAAGATGAGCAATGCCAGCGCGCCTTCAGCGCTCTGCTCCCAGCCGGACAATTGCCCGGCGGCGGCGGCCTCGTGGGTGGCAAGAAATCGTTCGCGGATCTCGTCGTCGAATACCGAATCCTTCTTAAACCAGCGGTCCGGACCTGCCTTCTGCCAGAACGCCACGACGTCGGCTGCACTTGCGACCATTATGCCTCGTATCAGTTGGTCGCCGGGTGCGACGGTTCATCGCGCAAGGCGCGCCGCAAGATTTTACCGACGTTGGTTTTCGGCAGTTCGTCGCGGAACTCGATCTGCTTCGGCACTTTATAGCTGGCAAGGCGTGCGACGAGGAAGGCACGCAGGTCGTCTGCGGTGACATCGGGCCTTTTCCTGACCGCGTACATCTTTCCAATCTCGCCAGAGTGCTCGTCGGGCACGCCGACGACAGCGCATTCCAACAGGCCGCCGTGGCTCATGGCGACTTCTTCAACCTCATTCGGGAATACCTTAAAGCCCGATACGGAAATCATGTCCTTCTTGCGGTCGACAATGCGCACGCGGCCATGCTCGTCAATCACGCCGATGTCGCCGGTGCGGAAAAATCCGTCTTTCGTCATCGCTTTCGCGGTCTCGTCGGGCCGTTTCCAGTACCCCGCCATGACCTGCGGACCGCGCGCGCAGATTTCACCCTGCTCGCCGATTGGCAATTCACGCCCGTCGTCGTCGCGGATCGAGATCTCGGTCGAGGGCAGCGGAAGACCGATGGTGCCGGTCCATTCACTGATGTCGCCGCGGTTGCACGTCAGCACCGGCGAGGTCTCGGACAGGCCGTAGCCCTCGATGATCGGCCTGCCGGTGGCCTTCACCCAGGCGTCGGCAACCGGCTTCTGCACGGCCATGCCGCCGCCGATCGTGCACTTCAGCATGCTCCAATCGATCTTGCCAAAATTGGGATTGTGAAGCAGCGCATTGTACAGCGTGTTCACGGCGGGAAAGATGTTCACTTTGTAGTGCGAAAGCTCTTTCACCAGTCCCGGAATATCGCGCGGGTTCGGAATCAAAATACACATGCCGCCGACGCGCATGCTGAACAAAAAGCAGGCCGTCAATGCGAAGATGTGATAGAGTGGCAGCGCGGTGACGATGATCATGCGCTCGATCTTCGGAGGAATATCGACCATCGGCTGGTTCCAGGCTTCCACCTGAGACACGTTGGCAACCAAGTTGCGATGCAGAAGCATTGCGCCTTTTGCGATCCCCGTAGTTCCGCCGGTGTATTGCAGGAACGCAATATCATCGGGTCCGGCCGTTGATTTCAGCAAGGTTGTCTTGCGTCCCGCGGCAACGGCATCGTTGAACTTTATAGCGCCCGGGATCGAATAGGCTGGCACCATTTTCTTGACGTAGCGGACGACGGTGTTGACGATCGTGCCTTTCACC
>DASSYU010000116.1:0-2573 GCA_035703125.1 Pseudolabrys sp.
TGCAGCAACGGCGCCACGGTTGCGGTTCCATTGGCAGCCAGGAGGATGTCCGGCGTGAACGCGGCCAATTCCGCCGCGTGTCTATGAATGTCGTCGGCCGTAGCCCAGCGGGTGTCGATCCGCAGGTTGCGGCCGTCGCTCCAGCCCAATTGGTTCAGAGCCTGTGCGAATGCCGCGAGGCGGGCTTGGCCCTCCGGGTCGTCCGCGGCCAGATTCATGAGCACGCCGATGCGCCGCACCCGCTCCGGCTGCTGCGCGCGCGCCGCGAGCGGCCAACCAGCCGCTGCGCCGCCGAGTAGCGATATGAACTCGCGGCGACGGAGGAGCGGTAGGGACGCGTGTTTCATCACGCGCCCCCCGCACAGAACCGCACGTGCGACTTTCCCGCATGCGGCTCCCACCTCGGGTGTGTGACGGCAAAGCGATCGCTCGGCCAGGGATGTAGGATGCTCGGTTTCGGGAGCCACGCGTCCACCAGTTGCATCATCCGCTCCCACGTCATCCGATCCTTCTGACTGCGACGCCGTAGCGTGCGCCGCCAGAGGTCGGTGACATGGTGCCGGAACGCGTCCAGCGCACGCGCGTTGGTCGGCACGGCATGGTAGTTGAAGTAGCCGCCCACGACCCGCCTCAGCCAGCGCCCCTGCACGGGGATCGACTGGTGCATGCGCTGCCGCAGCTCCTCCTTGATCATCCGCAGCTTCGCCTTCATGCGGTCCCGCCGGCTCTTCCGCCGAAGCTGGAATTTGCCGGAGCGGGTCTTGCCACAAATGAAGGTAAAGCCCAGGAAGTCGAAAGTCTCCGGCTTGCCGAGCCCGCGCCGCAGGCGGCGTTCTGCCGCGAAGCGTCCGAACTCGATCAACCGGGTCTTCTCGGGATGCAGCGACAACGCAAACTCCCTCAACCGCTCGCGCATCTCGTCCAGGAAGCGCCGGGCGTCCTCCTCGTGCTGGAAGCCGACGATATAGTCGTCGGCATAGCGCACGATGATCATGTCGCCCGTGGCCTCACGCCGTCGCCAGCGCTCGGTCCATAGGTCGAGGGCGTAGTGCAAGTAGACGTTGGCAAGCAGCGGCGAGATCACCGATCCCTGCCCCGTCCCCCTGTCACTAACCATGACGACCCCGTCTTCGAGCACGCCCGCCTTCAGCCATTTCTGGATCAGGCGGATGATGCGCCGGTCGCCGATCCGGTGCTCCAGGAAGCGGATCAGCCAGTCATGACTGATCTCATCGAAGAACGACCGGATGTCGGCGTCCAGTATGAAGCTCACCTTCTTGCGGCAGATCCCGACACAGAGAGCATCCAGCGCATCGTGCGTGCCGCGCCCGGGTCGGAACCCGCAGCTGAACCCGAGGAAGTCCTCCTCGTAGATCGCGTTCAGCAGCGTGACCACCGCCCGTTGGACGATCTTGTCCTCCAGCGCGGCGACCGCCAGCGGACGCTGCCGGCCGTCAGGCTTGGGAATGTAGACCCGCCGAGACGGCAGTGCCCGATACGCTCCCCGTTGGACCCGGTCGTGCAAATCCTCGAGATTGCGCCCTAGGTCTGCCTCGTAGTCCTTCCACGTCAGTTGATCCACGCCCGGTGCGGCGTCCGCCTTAAGCTCGCAGAACGCCTCAGCGAGCAGCTCGATACCGATGTGGTGGAAGAGCGCGGTGAACCTCTCCTTCCTCCTTTCCCTCGCGACTTGCCGTATGCGTTCCAGCGCCTGTGACACACTTACCCGACTCTGCGTCCGGCGCGTGCTTTGCTGGTCCGCATTCCCCTTGGTCCCCGCCCTTTGCTCCACCGGCTCCGCCGCATTCAGCATCGCCGCAGATCCCTCTGGGGCGGGCTGTTCCGCTTTGTTCGCCGGCTTCCCAGCTACTATGACGAGGCCCGACTTCTCGGCTCCGTGCATCATCGGCTACGGTTCCTCACCTTCCCGATGCGGACCATCGTACTCCGTACCCACTCGACACCGATGGCCAGACCCCGAGACCTCCCAGGTTCCGGTGCGATCCCTTTGCACGTGATGTGGCCTTTGACCCCGGCAGGGCGTCAGCACCTCGCATAACGGTGCCGCACATGTTGCCTTCGAGCGAATGAAAACCCTCGGCCCCTGCGATGTCTGATCTTTCGTGGCTCAATCCCACACCCCATGCAATCGCTGTGTACGCTTCGCAACCACCGTCGCCAGCGGCCACGCAACACTCGCTACCAAGCGGACGCTACTCCTTACTTGGGCCGGACTTCCACCGGCTGGATCGCACCAGCTTTGCCTGGCGCACTCATTCAATCACCTCGTCGGCGCGGGCAAGGAAGGATTCAGGAATTGTCAGGTTGATCGCTTTCGCCGCCTTGGCGTTGACGACCAGCTCGAACTTGGTCGGTTGCTCGACCGGAATGTCGGCCGGCTTTGTCCCGCGGAGAATCTTGTCGACATAATCCGCGGCGCGGCGGTGCAGGCGCCGACCAAATATGAGCTGATCATCAACCTCAAGACCGCCAAGGCGCTCGGCCTCGAAGTACCGCCGACCCTGCTCGCCCGCGCCGACGAGGTGATTGAATGAGTGCGCCAGGCAAAGCTG
>DASSYU010000148.1:0-7771 GCA_035703125.1 Pseudolabrys sp.
AAGGAATTTCACCAGATCATCGCGGCCTATCGACGTGGTCATGGTGTTGACCAGCGGGTGATAGTTGAGTGTGCCGTGCGCCATCATGGCGCTATCGAGAACGACTGTAACGCGGCCCTCGGTATCGTTGATTGCGCCGAAGGGGGTGACGGCACCTGGCTCCACGCCCAGAACTTCGCGCAGAAGATCGGCCGAGCCAAATGAAAATCGGCCGCTTGCGCCAATGCGCCGGTGCAGCCCTTTCAGGTCGATGTCGGCATCTTCAAGCGCGACCACGAGGTAAATATCGTATTTTTTGTCACGCAAAAACAGGTTCTTGGTGTGCCCACCTGGGATTTGGCCGCGCAAGGCCCGCGATTGCTCGACAGTGAACAGAGGCGGGTGCTTCACCGTCGAATGCGCGATTCCCAGGCTGTCGAGCATGGCGAAGAGTTGATCGGGTGTTTTGGGCATGGGGCAATCAATCCGGGCGTCGACGGGTTAGTATTGTCGAAGAACCGGGAAGGTAAAAGACAATGCGGATTCTATTGGTTGCAGGCGTTGCTCTCGTCGCGGTACTGCTCGAGGCGCGCCCTGTGCAGGCTTACGAAGGTCCATGGTGCGCGGTGATGTCGATGGGCAACGGCGGTATCTATGAAGACTGCCACTATGCCTCGTTCGAGGCCTGCCGCCCCAATGTGCTGGCGGGCAATCGCGGCTTCTGCAATCAGAATCCGCGATGGGTCGGCGCGCCGAACGCAAAGCCACGCGCACGAAACCGGCACCAGGCCCGCAGCAATTGACCGCAGAATCGGAAGCGAAAGGCAGTGGTTGCATTGAGGGCCGCCTTTTGGCTATAGGAACGGCCTTGGCGGCCGATTTCTCTGTTCGGCCAAATATCTAACGGATGCGGGTGTAGCTCAGGGGTAGAGCACGACCTTGCCAAGGTCGGGGTCGAGGGTTCGAATCCCTTCGCCCGCTCCAACCTTCGCTCCTTCGGAGCTTCGGTTGGCAAGCCAGTCTTTGTGCGCGAAGGTTGTCCGCCGTAGCTTTAGCGAAAGCGGACCGGTTCCACCAAAACCTCAATACCCCGCAGCGAGCGACCCGCGCGTGCGCCGGTCGGCTGCACCGATATAGCCGTCCGGCGTAATTTCAATGGAGTTCGTTGAACTGTAGGACGGCGTCGGCACGACATTGTGGCCGCGCCTTGCCAAGGCTTCCAGCACTTCAGGCGCAAAGCCTGGCTCGGCGTAGACCTCGTCGGGCTGCCACTGGTGATGCAGGCGGGGAGCGCTGACGGCCTGGTCGATCGGCATATGGAAGTCGATCGCATTCACGATGATCTGCAGCACGGCAGTGATGATGCGGCTGCCGCCTGGCGACCCGGTGATCAAAAACGGCTTGCCGTCCTTGAGCACGATCGTCGGCGTCATCGACGAAAGTGGGCGTTTGCCAGGCCCGGGGAGGTTGGCGTCGTAACCGACCAGGCCGTAGGCGTTGGCTGTACCTGGCTTCGACGTGAAATCATCAAGCTCGTTGTTGAGCAGAACGCCGGTGCCCTCGGCGACCAGGCCAAGTCCATAGGAAAAATTCAACGTGTAAGTATTCGACACCGCGTTGCCGTCACGGTCGATGATGGAGAAATGCGTGGTGTTCCGTCCTTCGAAGTCGGCAGGCTTGCCGGCGCGGATCGCGGCGGAGGGCGTAGCGTGCTCACCGATTTGCGCGCGCAGTGACCTTGCATATTTTTTCGACGTAAGACCGGCCACCGGCATCTTGATCGCATCAGGATCACCCATGAACACGGCGCGATCAGCGTAAGCGCGCTTCATCGCCTCGATCATGTCATGAAGCGATTCATCGCGACTGAGCTTTGCGAGATCGTAACCTTCGAGAATATTGAGCATCTCTATGAGATGGACGCCGCCGGACGAGGGCGGTGGCATCGAGACGATATCGTAGCCGCGGTAGGTGCCGCGGAGTGGCACGCGCTCGATTGCGCGATAGTTTTTCAGATCGTCGACGGTCATGATGCCGCCGGCCTTGCGAACAGCGGCTGCAAGCTTTTCCGCAACAGGGCCCTCGTAGAATCCCTTTTGGCCGTCGCGCGCAATGGCGTGGAGCGTTGCCGCGAGATCGGGCTGCAGCAAATCCTGTCCGGGCGCCAGCACGGTACCATCACTGTTGAGAAAAACCGATGCGCTCGAATGCCAGCGCGCAATGCGCTGTTGCGCCGATGGCAGCGTGTCGGCGATATCGTCGACGACGTCGACGCCGTTACGTGCGAGTGTGATTGCCGGTTCGATCAGGTCGGCAAGCGACAACTTGCCGGAGCCGTATTTTTCGCGGGCGAGGGCGAGGCCGGCGACGGTCCCGGGCACGCCGACCGACAGCGCGCTGTCGCGCGATTTTTTCGGATCGGGTTCGCCGCTGGCGTCCAGAAACATCTTCTCGGTTGCCGCAGCAGGCGCCGTCTCGCGATAGTCGATGGTGACATCTTGGCCGGTCTTGGCGAGGTGAATCACCATGAAACCGCCACCACCGATGTTGCCGGCGCGCGGGTAAGTAACCGCAAGCGCAAAGCCGACTGCAACCGCCGCATCGACGGCATTCCCGCCGCGATCGAGGATTTCGACGCCGATGCGCGCGGCGCGGCTTTCCTGCGCGGCCACGATGCCATTGCGGGCATGAATCGACTGCGCGGGCGGAATTTCGGGCGGGCGCGCGACCGGCGCGACCTGGGCCAAGGCCGCCGCAGCCCCGAGGACCAGTGAAAGCAGAAACGAAATGGCCGGAACGGAGCGAAACATGGCACGGTGCCTACAGAATCGTGATGCGTGGGACAAGCCCGCGCATCGCAATAGAGAGGCTTTACCGCGCTTGCCCGTGATAGGCCGTGTTCGGCCGCATATCAGTCGCCGATGCGACGCGGTTCGACATGTTGAAGAAGCCGGCGACCGCCGAGATGTCCCAGATGTCGCGGTCGGTAAATCCGACACGCCGCAGCCGCTCGCGATCCCCTTCCTCGACGCTCCAGGGCGAGGCCGTGAGTTTGACGGCAAAATCGAGCATTGCACGCTGGCGCTTGTTCAGCCGCGCCACCCGATAATTCATGACAATATGCTCGCCCAGCAGCGGATTGCCGGAGTATCGCCTGACCGCGGCGCCGTGGGCGGCGAGGCAGTAGTAGCAGCGGTTCTGCGAAGATACGGCCACCGCGATCATCTCGCGCTCGAGCTTTGAGATGCCGGAGTCCCCGAGCATCAACTCGTTGTAAATGGCAACAAAGGGTTCGAGCTTCGCCATGTCGAAGGCATAGGCGAGCAGGACATTCGGCACGAAGCCGAGCCTGTCCTGGCATTTCTTGAAATAGGCGGCCATAGCGGGCGACATCTTCGCCGGCGCGAGGTTGAGCGCGATCACCGGTACATCGTCGGCAGCCGCCGCAGGAGTGGGCTTCACGGCTGGCTTCGCAGGGTTTGGCTTGGGAGGCGCGGCTTTGCCACCCTTGATGGCGCGAAGCATCGGCACGGCTTTGCTCGACTTCGCGAGCATCGTCTTTCCTGCGGCTTTTGCCGATTTATTGGTCTTGTTGTTGATATTGGGCATTTCCACGTCCCTGAAGTTCGATGCTGACCCCGCCTAAGCGTACAATGTTATGCGCATGCGCGATATGACCCGTAGGGCACCCTTTCGCCTTTTGTTTCAGGCGGTTAACGGCGGCAAATAGGCCGGCTCTTGGACGTTTGTCACCGCGGCGTCTCGAATTCTCTTGTTGCTCTCGACGCGCCCGCAAAGAACGTGAAAACTTCAATCCGCCTCGACCGATTCCCTCATCGCGCACCATGCCGAAACTTGGCGACCGGTTTTCGGACAAGATCCTGCGCCAATGCTAAGCGCACGAGGTTCCATGCTTGCTTCCGGCAGTAGCGAGAGAACCGCAGCTCGAGCCACCATCGAGGAGGCCGGCGCCGCGCTTGTACGGCGCCGCATCGGGATTCCGGCAGGTTTCATCGAGCAACTTTACGGCCGTGTCGTACCCGAAGACGTGGCGCGCTACGGGCCGGACGATCTCGCGACGCTCGCCGCGCGCGCCTACGACTTCATGGCGGAACGCAAGCCAGGCGCGCCGAAAATCCGCTGCGAGACAATTGAGCTCGAGCATTCAGCCGATCGCAACTCGGTGACGGTAGTCGAGATCGTCAATGACGACATGCCGTTTCTGGTTGATTCGGTGATGGGCGAGATCACCGAGCGCAGACTCGATGTCCGTCTCGTCGCGCACCCGATGTTCGGCGTTCGCCGCTCGGGCAGCAAGCTCATCGGCATCGATGCACCGGACGCTGCCAACGTGCGCGAGAGTTTCATTCATATTCATTTGTCGCCTATTGCGGACGGCGCCTGCGCCGATCTTGTGCGTGCGCTGGAAATCGTGCTCGGCGAGGTACGCCTCGCAGTGCAGGACTGGCGCCCGATGCGTGACCGCGTCGCTTCGATGGTCGCCGAACTCAAGACCACTCCGCCGCCGCTGCCCGTTGATGAAATTGCCGAAGCCATCCAGTTTCTCCAGTGGCTGCTCGCCGACAATTTCACGTTCCTGGGTGTGCGCGATTACAAGGTTGACGGCCAGACGCTGAATCCGAATTTCGAAACCGCGCTCGGCGTCATGCGCTCGCGTGAACTCCGTGTGCTCAGGCGCGGCAACGAGTTGCTCGAATCCACGCCCGAGATCATGGCTTTTATGAAGGAACCGCGGCTGCTGATCATAGCCAAGGCCAACGTGCACGCGCGTGTGCATCGGCGCGTGTACCTCGACTACGTCGGGGTTAAACGTTTCGACTCGTCGGGCAATCTTGTCGGCGAACAGCGCATCATCGGGCTGTTCACCTCGACGGCCTATACGCGCGGCGCGCACGGCATTCCTTATCTGCGGCGGAAAATTGCTGCGGTGGAACAGCGTGCCGGCTTCAATCCCGCGAGTCATTCCGGCAAGGCGCTGGCTAATGTGCTGGAGCACTATCCACGCGATGAACTATTCCAAATTGACGAAGACATACTCTATAGCTTCGCGCTCGCCATTCTTCAGCTTGATGAACGCCCGCGTGTGCGCGTGCTGGCGCGGCGCGACCGATTTGACCGCTTTGTCTCGGTGCTTGTGTACGTGCCGCGCGAGCGTTACGACAGTCACATCCGTGCAAAAATCGGGGCCTACCTCGCGGACGTTTTCATCGGACGCGTGTCAGCCTTCTATCCGTTTTTCCCGGAAGAAGGCCCACTGGTGCGCGTCCACTTCATCATCGGCCGTTCCGCCGGCGCGACACCTGCAGTGGAGCGCACGACGCTCGAGCAGGAGGTCGAATCGATCATCCGCACCTGGAGCGACGGGCTCAATGACGCGCTGGCGTTGGTCGATCCGACGGAAAAGGTGCGCGAGCTTTTTGCCCGCTACCGTGATGCTTTCTCGGAGGGCTTTCACGAAGCCTACGCACCCGCGGTTGCCGCCGGTGACATTCGTGTCGTCGAAGGCCTCTCGGAAGAGCGCCCGCTTGCCGTCGATTTTCACCACCGGCTGGAGGAAGATCAGCGCAGCGTCGCGCTGAAAGTGTGGAGCTTTGCGCGACCGTTGCCGTTGTCGGAACGGGTTCCGGTCCTGGAAAACATGGGGTTCCGGGTCGTCGAGGAGCGCACTTATCACATAGAGCCTCAAGACCGCCCCCACGTCTGGTTCCACGACATGTTGCTCACGCGTGCCGATGGCGGCGCGATCGATCTCGATGCGGGTGGTGTCCAGCTCGAAACAGCTTTTTTGATGGTGATGCGCGGGGTGGCCGAGAAGGACGGCTACAACGCGCTCACGCTGCAAGGCGGAATCGCCTGGCGTGACGTAGCACTTATCCGCGCACTGTCGCGATTCCTGCGCCAGATTCGTGTGCCCTACTCGCAGGACTATATGTGGGCGACACTTGTGAAGCATTCCGGCATCGCCGCCGGCGTCGTCGAATTGTTTCACGCTCGCTTCGACCCGCGCGCGGAATCAGGTCGCAACGAAAAGCAAAGCACGATTGCCGCACGCCTCGAGGAGGAATTACAGAAGGTCGAGAGCCTCGATGAGGACCGCATCCTGCGCCGCTTCATCAACGCTGTGCAGTCCGCGATCCGCACGAATTTCTATCAGACCGACAAAGACGGCCGGCCAAAACCGCTGATCTCGGTCAAGTTTGAAAGTCGAAAGATCACTGACCTGCCACTGCCGCATCCACTCTACGAAATTTTTGTCTACTCGCCGCGCGTCGAAGGCGTGCACATGCGGTTCGGAAAAGTGGCGCGCGGCGGTATCCGCTGGTCGGACCGGCCGCAGGATTTCCGCACCGAGATCCTCGGGCTGGTGAAGGCACAACAGGTCAAGAACGCGGTCATCGTTCCGGTCGGCGCGAAAGGCGGCTTCGTACCAAAGCTGATGCCGAAAGGTGCCGCGCGTGAAGTGGTGCAGGCGGAAGGCGTTGCGACCTACAAGCTTTTCATTTCCTCGCTGCTCGACATCACCGACAATTTCGGGACCGACGGAAAGATCATTCGGCCCGCGAATGTGGTGCGCCATGAAGGCGATGATCCGTATCTCGTGGTCGCTGCCGACAAGGGCACCGCAACATTTTCCGACATCGCCAACGGGATTTCGATCGAGCACGACTACTGGCTTGGTGACGCATTCGCATCCGGCGGCTCGGCCGGCTACGACCACAAAGCCATGGGCATCACCGCGCGCGGCGCCTGGGAGGCCGTAAAGCGCCATTTCCGCGAGATGGACGTCGACATCGGCAAGACGCCGTTCAATGTTGTCGGGGTTGGCGACATGTCGGGTGATGTGTTCGGCAACGGCATGCTGCGCGAAGACACGATCAGACTGCTGGCAGCGTTCGATCACCGCGACATTTTTGTCGATCCTGATCCAGACCCGAAAAAGAGTTTTGCCGAGCGGAAGCGGCTTTTCGCGCTGCCGCGGTCGAGCTGGCAGGACTACGACAAGGCGCTAATTTCCAAAGGCGGTGGCGTCTATCCGCGCACGTCGAAAGAAATCCGGTTGAGTGCCGAGGCTCGTAAGATCTTCGGCGTTGGAGAATCCGTGACGCCGCAGGAGTTGATGAAGGCCATCCTGCAGGCACAGGCCGATCTTCTGTTCTTCGGCGGCATAGGCACTTATATCCGTGCGTCGAATGAAAGCGACGAGGCGGCCGGCGATCGGGCAAATGACGCAATCCGCGTCACCGGGGCCGAGCTCAACTGCAAAGTGATCGGAGAGGGCGCCAATCTCGGCATGACACAGCGCGGCCGCATCGAGGCGGCGCAACGCGGCATCAGGCTCAACACCGACGCGATCGATAATTCCGCCGGCGTAACTACCTCGGACGTCGAGGTCAACATCAAGATCGCGCTCAGCGCTCCGGTGCGCTCCGGTGCGTTGACGATGGAGAAGCGCAACGCGTTCCTCGCGGAAATGACCGACGAGGTCGCGCGCCTGGTATTGCGCAACAACTACCAGCAGACACTGGCACTTTCCCTGGCGCAGCGCCGCGGCCTCGAGGACCTCGGTTTCCAGCAACGCCTGATGCAGACGCTGGAACAACGCAGCGAGCTCGACCGAACCGTGGAGTTTCTGCCCGATGACATGACACTGGGTGAGCGACGCAAGCGGAACGCCGGGCTCACGCGGCCGGAGCTTGCCGTGCTGCTCGCCTATGCCAAACTGTCGCTTCACAGCGAGTTGCTCGACAGCACGGTGCCCGACGATCCCTAT
>DASSYU010000309.1:0-6247 GCA_035703125.1 Pseudolabrys sp.
TCTTGGTCTCGATTATGTCGACCTTTTGCTGGTTCATTGGCCGCAGCCCAAGGTCCCGTTTACGGAAACGTTGGGCGCGCTTGCCAAGGCGAAACGGCGCGGCATGACACGTCACATCGGCGTGTCGAATTTCACGCTCGCCATGCTCGACGAGGCAGTGCGTATCTGCCCCGAGCCTCTGGTCACCAACCAGATCGAGTACCATGCCTATCTGCCACAGGACCGCATGATCGCGGCACTAAAGCGCCATGGCATGATCCTGACCGCCTACTGCCCGGTCGCACGCGGAAAGCTTCTGGACGACCCTGTCATCGGCAAGATCGCCAAGACGCACGGGAAAACGCACGCGCAAATCTGCCTGCGCTGGCTTGTCCAGCAGCCGATGGTCGCGGCCGTCCCGCGTGCCCTTGAGGAGCGGCACATCTCGGAAAACCTCGACGTATTCGGTTTCACGCTGAGCGATGAAGAGATGCGGAGCATTTCCGCACTACGGAAGAACAACATCCGCATCGCCGATCCGCCCGAGCGGGCGCCGAAGTGGGATGTCGAGACCGTTGCCTGACGGAGCGGCCCACCAGGGCCGTTTGCACCGTCTCGGCTCCTTTTCGTCTCGCGAAATGTCCGCGACCTTCAATCATGTTGCGGATTGAAATCGCTCAACATACGATGGGTTCAAACTTGACCGTGGCGCCAACGCGGTTGTCCGGGGAGTTGAACGCACTGATTGTACCGGGTCAATCTGACGCGCTCCGGCAGCAATGGCCGGGCGCGCGGGAGACCAGAGTTACGGGAGGCCTTTTGAGTTTTTCCTCTCGCGAGCGGTCGGTTGAAAGTTTGCGTGTTCCCTGCCCTCCGCAGGCAACAAAAGTTCTTCCGTTGTCTATTCTCGGCCTTTTGAGCTGCGCGAAGTCGCAACTCAATTTCTCATACGGCGGACCAAACTCTGCCGGATCACCCCACAAATAAACGCATAAAGCCAACACAGGCGAGGAGGAAGTCATGTCCAGGTCGGGTTTTTCGCGACGCACGTTCCTGCAAGGCAGTGTCGGACTTACCGTGGCGAACTTCGTGCCAGGAACGGCGCCTTTTGCCCATGCCGCGACGATGGAGGAGCAAACGATCGCGGCTGCGAAAGCAGCCGGGAAGGCGGACGTCAATGGAATGATTTGGTCGCCATATCTGGTGCCGATGAAGCCTGTCATTGCCGAGTTCACAAAGGAGACCGGAATCGGCATCGGCGCGGTGCAGGACATCTCGATCTTCGACGCCCCGCAGCGCGCGATGGCCGAGGCGTTGTCCCGTTCGCCGCAGTTCGATTTCATCCATATCGACTCGAACATGATCCCGTCCCTTGCGTCGGCCGGGTATCTCGAGCCACTGGATGAATACATCAAGAAGGCCGGCTTTCATCTCGATGCCGTCGCCGACTATGCCAACTTCATGAAGTACCAGGGCCAGACCTACGGCGTTCCGACCGACGGCAACGTGCACATTCAATATACGCGCAAGGACCTGATCGACAATCCCGACAACAAGAAGCGGTTCGCCGACAAATTCGGTGTCGAGTTGAAAGTGCCGGAGACCTGGGAAGACAACCTGCGCCTGCAGGAATTTCTCATGGACCCGTCAAAGGACCTCTACGGGTCAGGCAACTTGCGGAACCGCGCGAACGGCGTGACCTGGTGGTACATGATCTTCTACAGCGCCGGCGGATTTCCCTTCGATGACGACATGAAGCCGACGATCGACACGCCGGCCGGCCAATACGCCGTGGACCTCTATCTGCAGGACAAGAAGGTGAATCATCCGGAAGCCGCGAACTGGGGCACGCCACAGATGATTCCGCGCATCGCGCAGGGGCACGTGGTCAGCTGCCAATACTGGGATGGGACGTGCAAGACCATCGCCAACCCAAAGCAATCAAAAACCGTGGGGCAGTTCTATTTCAGCCTCGTGCCGGGTTCCAAGTTCACGGGCAAGATGGTCCACCGATCGATTTCATCGCCGCTCGCGGCGATCCTGATCAACAAGTACTCACCGCGGAAGGCGCAAGCCGCTTACATGGCGCTGTGGCTCGGCTCCGGTAAGAACAGCATTCCGATCGTCTCGGATCCGGTCAACGCATTCAATGACGCCTGGGCCAAGGAGCACATGAAGGCGGAGCCGGTTCTGAAGGCCTATACGCCCGAAGGCATCAAAGCCGTCGAAACCAACTTCCAGGTGGTTGCACCGCCGATCTACCTGACCGGCTACCTCGAATTCCAGGATGCTCTCGGCAAGAATCTCTCGGAAGCCTATGTCGGCCAACTCCCAGCGAAGGACGTGCTGAAGAAGACCGAGAACGAGTGGAACGCGATCATCGGGCGCATCGGCCGCGCCAAGCTCAAGAATGATCTCGCGAGCTACAAGGCCGTCATGCCGAAGAAGGCTTTGCCAACCTGATCTGACGCGTCGCATGGGCCCGGGCGAGCCTCACGGCCCCGGGCCCCTATTCTCAAAGAGTCAGAGCATGGCCGTCGACGTTCTTTCAGCCGGCAAAACACAGCTCCCGAGCATGGCACGCACTCAATCGCGGCGGCTCGCGGTACGCCATTTCAAGCTATCGCTGCTGCTGCCGCTGATCGCGCTCTTCGCGTTCCTGCTGATGCCGGTCCTGCTGCTGCAGCTCTACTTCTCAGTCCACCAGTGGACGGTGTACCTCAGTTCGTGGTCGGAGGCGGAGTTTGTCGGCCTCGACTTGTTCCAGGAAGTGCTCACTGACCCGAGATTCGGCTTGGCCGTCGTGCGATCACTCGCTTTCGCGACCAGTTCGACGCTGGGCTGCTTCGTATTCGGCTTCCTGCTCGCCTACCTGATGTACAAGCCGTTTCGCGGTCACGCCTTCTTCTACATCATATTCATATTGCCGATGCTCACCGTGCCGGTCGTCGTCGCGTACACGGCCGAGATGATGCTGTACCAAAGCGGTCCGATCAACGACATCATCTCGAAGATCATTGGCGTCGATTTCAAACCTGCATGGCTCAGCAATCCGGACATCGCGCTCGCCGCCGTCGCGCTACTCGAAATCTGGAACTGGACGCCATTCTCGTTCATCATTTTGCTTGCCGGGCTCTCGGCCATCCCGAAGGAGCCGATCGAGGCTGCCGAGATCCTCGGTGCATCGAAATGGCGCATCTTCTGGGAGGTGCAGCTGCCGCTGCTGCGGCCTGTCATTTTTCTCGCGCTGGTGCTGCGCTTCCTCGAGGCGATGGCGGAATTCCCCAAGACCTGGGCCCTGTTTCAGGGCGGTCCTGGATCGGCGACGGAAACACTGCCGATCTACATCTTCATGACGACCTGGCAGTACTTCCAGATCTCGAAGGGCGCGGCGATGTCTTACATCGTCATGGTTTTGATGGTCGTTATCGTGCTGATCGCAATCCAGCTGCTGCGGCGCGAGAAGCGCTCGCTCGATCAGATGTACGAGTTGCGCGCAAAGGAAGCGGAGAGCTGAACGATGGTCACCAAATCCCGCCGTCGCTTGATCTCCGCAACCGTCCGTTATGCTATCCTGAGCATCTGGGGGGTCGTCGCCTTTTTTCCAATCTACTGGATGGTCTCGACGTCGTTCAAGCCGGACATTCAGTGGTTCGCGTGGCCGCCGGTTTATTTTCCGGACCCGCCGACGCTGACCAATTACATGAACGTCTGGCTCGGTGCCGAACAATATGACCAGACGCAATATGCAATCTCCTCCCAGACGCCATTGGTTTCCCTCTGGAATACAACGGTGATCGCGTTCAGTTCGACCTTCCTTTCGGTCGCTTTCGGCTCTGTTCTTGCCTATGGCGTCTCGCGCTATCGAATCCTGTCGGAAGCCCGCATGTTCCAGCTTCTGATGCTGCGCATGATCCCGCCGATCGTGGTCGTCGCACCACTGTCGCTTTATTACTCGGCGCTCGGCCTGCTCGACACGCGTATAGGCGTCATCATGGTCTACTTCCTGACCACGTTGCCTTACGCCGTGTGGATGACAAAGAGCTTCATCGACGAAGTGCCGCGGGAAGTGGAGCAGGCCGCCGAGATACTCGGCGCTTCGCGCTGGCGCACGGTCTTTGAAATTGTCCTTCCCCTGATCCGCTCCGGCCTAGTGGCGACTTTTCTCTTCATTCTCATCCTGACCTGGAGCGAATACCTCCTCGCGCTGATCATCACTAAGACCCAGGTCTCGACGCTGCCGATCGAGCTCTCGAAATATCAGGGCTCAACCGAAGGGCGCGTCTACGGCCGGCAGGCGGCGCTCGCCGTCGGCATTACAATTCCGCTGATGGTCGTCGGCCTCATCATTCGGAAGCACCTTGCCCGCGGGTTCAGCTTCGGAATGATACGGAGATAGTCGTGGCGCGTATCGAACTCATCAACCTCAACAAGTCGTTCGGCGCCGTTCAGGCGGTTAAGAACCTGAATTTCACAATCGAAGACGGCGAGTTCGTCGTTTTCGTCGGACCATCCGGCTGCGGCAAAACGACCACCTTGCGCATGATCGCCGGTTTCGAGGATCCGACTTCAGGCGAAATTCGTATCGACGGGCGCGTCGTAAATGATCTCGAGCCGCGCGACCGCAATCTCGGCATGGTCTTTCAAAGCCATGCGTTATTTCCTCACAAAAATGTCGCGCAGAACATCGAGTTCGGCCTGCGCATGAAGAAGGTCGCAGCGGAGGAACGTGGCAGACGCGTGCGTGAGGTCGCAGATATGGTTCGCATCGGTCATCTCCTGGACAAGATGCCGGCACAGTGCTCGGGCGGCGAATCGCAGCGCGTCGCGCTGGCGCGGACGCTGGTGACAAACCCGTCTACGTTCCTGCTCGATGAACCATTGTCGAGTCTCGATGCAAAACTTCGCCGCGAACTGCGCGCCGAATGCGACAGGTTGCACCAGGTACTCAAGCGCACCTTCATATTCGTTACGCACGATCAGGAAGAGGCAATGACGCTCGCCGACCGTATTGTCGTCATGCGCGACGGCGAGATCGTGCAGGTCGGCTCGCCGATGGAAATCTATTCGAACCCCGTGAACTATTTCGTCGCCGATTTTTTCGGCTCGCCCTCGATGAATCTCATCGCCGGCGAAGTCGTTCGCGACAACGGTATTGCACGCTTCCGCTCGGCGCTGTTCGACATTGCGCTTCCGGGGCGCTTGCACTCCGCTGGCGCCGGCAAGAGAACGCTCGGCATTCGGCCCGAGCATGTCGGCATCAATGTCGATGGCAAGACCGGCGCCACCCTGCCTGTGCGGCTGGTCGAGCCGCTTGGCAAAGACACCCTCCTTTATTTCGACGCGGGCACAGACCGCGCCTTCGTTGCGGTTAGTGAAGGCCTGGACATGGCCGACACCAAGATCGGCGAGTGGCTCACGCTCTCGCTTGACGAGCGCCGCATGCACCTGTTTGACGAACAAGGACTCAGCATCAGAGGTACGTGAGGATTCATGGACTATCGTGAATTGAGCGAAATCCGCGACGGCATGCGGATCGACTGGGACATGCCGATAACGATGGACGACGGCCTCGTCCTCCGCTGCGACATCTATCGCCCCGTGGCAGACGGACAATATCCGGTGATTATGACTCTCGGCCCTTATGCCAAGTGGCTGCACTTCGAGGATCTCTACAAGTCCCAGTGGGACCGCATGTGCGCCGATCAACCGGACGTGCCCACCGACTCGACGAACAAGTACCAGTGCTGGGAAGTCGTCGATCCGGAAAAATGGGTTCCCGACGGCTATGTCTGCATTCGCGTCGACAGCCGCGGCGCCGGCCGCTCGCCCGGCGTGATCGATATCTGGTCGCTGCGCGAGGCGCAGGATCTTGCTTGCTGCGTCGAGTGGGCCGGCGTGCAGCCATGGTCGAACGGCAAGGTCGGCCTCAACGGCATTTCCTATTACGCGCAGAATCAATGGCAGACGTCGGCACTGCAGCCCAAGCACCTAGCCGCAATCTGTACCTGGGAAGGCGCTGCCGATTTCTATCGCGACATGGCGCACCATGGCGGAATCTTCAATCGCGGCTTCGTGCAGGATTGGTCGAGAGCTCAGGTCTACTCGGTACAGAATGGCCGTGGCACACGCGGCTTCAAGAGCCGCATGAACGGCGACTGGGTGTCAGGGCCCGAGACGCTGTCGGAGCAGCAACTGGGCCGCAACCGCCGCGATTTCTACGAGGACTGTATCTCGCGCAAACTCGATACCGATCCCTTCTGGCAAT
>DASSYU010000350.1:0-2886 GCA_035703125.1 Pseudolabrys sp.
TTTCTCGTCGCGGAACGCCTCGATAACGCGCGGCATCAGATAGCTCTGCGCGAAGCTACGTGTGCTGTTTCGCACCATGCGCTCTTCTTCGGTCAGCTCGCTTTCCAGGTCGAGCGGATCCTCCCAAACGAACGCCGTGTCCTTGAGCATTGCGGGTATCCCGCCGCGCTTCTCGGCCGCTTGCGACATTACGTGTTCTCCTCCGATTTCCTTGCAGTGGGTGCGGGTGGATTTCGCTCAGGCGACACTTATGTTGTTCCAGGTATACCCGGGCTTGCCGTGGTAGAACCCGTTAGCGAACGGCGCCGCAGGCTTGATTGCCTCAAGACAGGCCGTGGCCTCGCTCGTAGCAATCCGCCCATCAATGGTGTCACGAAAGATCGAGGCAACCTCGACCATGTCGAGCGTGTGCGGGGACAGGCGAAAACGCGAAACGCCCATCGCACGCAGCGCGGGGATTTCAGAGATCAGGTTGAGGTATTCATAGGAGAGCGTTTGGATGCCGTTGATGGCAAGAAACGGTCGATTATTCAGCGTGCTCAATTCAAGCCCATCGGGATCGTTCTCACACACAAAGCGACAGGTATCCTTGGTGCGGCCATGGGCGCGAGCATGATAGCAGCGGGCCGATAGAGCCAATGATTGACGTCCGAAGACCTGCACTTCAATTGTTGTGTCCAGAGCAAGCACGCTTTCGCATAGCGTTGCCACGGCTATCGCCGGCATTTCCACGGGGAGGCAGATATTTTTCGCTCCGTTGCGTCCGAGAAACGCCGCGGTTCGCTCGTTATACACGTTCATTAGCGGGCCAATGTGGTGGGGTCGCCCTTGCAAATTAAAGAGCGCCGATCCGTCGACCAAAAAGTCTTCGGTCGAGCAAATTTGCTCCACGAGCCCGCGATCGATCCTGTTCACTACTTCTGAGAGCGTGGAATACACCACGGTCTTTTTGCCCGACGTCAAACGTTTGATTACCTCGTCAAAATACGGCTCGGGCAGCGGCGCCCTTTTCGAGCACACCGTTTCTCCAAGATAGACCGTGGAAACCGGGGCTTCGTCGGCAATGCGAAAATAGAAGTCGCGCCATTTTTCCGGCTGCCAATTGAACAGTACCGGCCCCAGGGTAACGCTGGCAGCTCGCTCCACCACGTTTATCTCCACGTTTTGCTGCGGTAGGCGCCTTGCGTCTCGCGGTGACCTTCAGTCAGCGCCAAAAGGTTGGCGAGTACCGGCTTCTGACCGGCCATTATTGCGTCAACTGCTTTGCGATACGCGGACACCACAGCCTTGACGTAAGCCCGGCTTCGTTGCCGGCCTTCGATCTTGAGCGCGGTTACCCCCGCACGCATGAGATCGGGCAGCAGCGCCGACAAATTGAGGCTAACCGGCTCCTCGAATGCGTAATAGCCGCCGGGATTGCTGTTGCAGAGGTAACGGCCTTTGCAAATGGTCGGATAGCCGGCGTTCTCACCACACGCGAAACGATCAATGATGAATGGACCGAGCTTCGTGGTCAGCGTGCTGTCCTCGTCCTCTTCGTAACGCACATCAGCGGCCGGAGAGCAGACGCCGTCCATATTTGTTGACACGCCGGTGACGTAGTTGCTGAGGCTGCAACGCCCTTCCGCCATCATGCCGATATTGCCGAAGATAAATGCTTCGATTTCACAGGGAATTTCCCGGTGGATTTCGGCAATCTCGCTGACTGTCAGAATCCTCGGCAGGACGACTCGTTTTATCGCAAATGCCTGGCAATAGAGTTGAATTGCTTCCGGCGATGATGCGCCGGCCTGAACCGAAAGATGCAGCCGCAGATTTGGATATGTAGTAGCAGCATAGTCAGCCACGCCGATATCGCCGACGATCACGGCATCTACGCCGAGTCTTGCGGCAAGGTCGATCGCATCACGCCAAAGATTGAAACGTCCAGCCGGCGGAAAAGTATTGACTGCCAGCAAGACTCTCGCCTGCCGGCTATGAGCATAACTAAGCGACTGTTCGAGTTCAGCGGGCGTAAAATTCAGCCCCGGAAAATTTCGCGCATTTGTCGCGTTTTGCAAGCCGCAATAGACAGCGTCGGCTCCGGCATCGACCGCTGTCTTCAAGGCCGCCGGTGTTCCAGCCGGGCAGACAAGCTCAGGACGGGCATAACTAGACATGACGGCGCCCCGGCTGAAAAGCGCGCAATCCCGAGACCATGAGCGCGGCAGGCTTTGCCAACGGTCCGAAGGAGCCGACGACGCTGTCGAGCGCGCTGCCTTCGAAATCGTCCAGCGCATTGCGTAACGCCACGACGGCTTCCGTGTCGCCAGTCACTTTTAGATTGCGGCTAAAGAACAAGGCGTCGCCGTCCTGCGAGCCATCGATCATATCAAGAAGGTTAAAGAACGTGCCGGCAATTGCCGCATCGTGCGGGGGATTTTCGAAGCGGCGGTAGGCCCGCAAATTTGGGCGGTCAACCTGCGGCGCAAGGATGAGTACGAACGGAAGGTCAATCGGATCGATGAGGAATCTCTTGCGCGCATGCACACCAAGACGCGCATATAGCTCCGGGCGGTCTTTTGCCACATGCGTCGCGATGCGGCCCAGAATTGGCTGGACAATCGCCAATGGCGTGAACGCGAGTAGCAATCCCGGAACATTTGGCATCAGCCCCTGCAATGGCGCGGCAGATGGCCTGGCACTACGAGAGAATCCTGGCATGATCGCAACCTAGTGCGATCCCGCGCGGTTCGATTTGATCGAAGTCAAGCGAAACGGAAGTCACAACCCGAAAAGGCGGTCCAACGAGTAAGGTCCGCCGCCGTGCACCAAGACGTAAAGCGCGGCGATCGTCCACATCAACGTGTATTCAACGCCAAGCTGGTTCCAGAAATATTTCCCGAC
>DASSYU010000378.1:0-6416 GCA_035703125.1 Pseudolabrys sp.
GTCGGGAAAGAAGCGCAGCGCCTGGTGGGTTTTTACGGCCCAGGCCACCTCCTCATCGACGTAGGGCTCGATCATCTGCGCGCCCCAATAGCCATGGTCGCAGCGAATGAAGCTCACGATGGCAATGTCGTGCAGCAGACAAGCGAGCACGATCTTTTCGGGTTGCCCGCCCTTGAGGGCGTGAGTGGCGCTCTGCAGAAGATGTGCGGTGGAGGCGAAGCGGTTGCGGAAGTAGTTTACGAGAGTTGGCTTCGCCGGCATCGGCGGCAGGCGCGGGTCGTCGCCCATCAGGAAATACTGGCCCGGGTGTTTTGCCTTCATTTCCGGGCCGGTATCCATCTTCAGCTCGCCGTCCATCAGGTGTGCGATAGTCGACTTGGTGATGATGCGCTCCATCTCGTGCATCTTTTCTTCTTCGAGCTCGTCGGCACGCTCCGATATCGAAAGCGGATGGGCATGCTCGTTCATGGCCTACCGTCCTTTCGCTCGTGCCTGGGCCACCGCCTCAACGGCATCGACGATCGCGTGGTAGCCGGTGCAGCGGCAGTAATTGCCCGACAGATGCTCACGGATTTCGTCTCGACCCGGCGCTTTTTTCGCGTGTTTCAGAAGATCCTGGGCCGCGGCCAGCATGCCGGGCGTGCAGAATCCGCACTGTAGCGCATTGCGCCGCTCAAAGGCCGCCTGCAGGTCGGCGATCTCGCCCGAGTCGGAGAGACCTTCGATGGTTTCCACCTTGGTGCCGTCGCACTGAACGGCCAGCATCAGGCAGCCGCGCACGATCTCCCCGTCAACGCGCACGGTGCAGGCACCGCACACGCCGTGCTCGCAGCCGACATGGCTTCCGGTAAGCGACAGGTCGTCGCGCAGGTAGTCGACCAGGGTCTTGCGTGCGTCGACGCGCCCCTGCACGCGTTTGCCATTGACGGTCAGCGAAATATCAATGGCGTGATTGCTCATCGCCGCGCCTCCATCAATTGCTTCGCAACTCGGCGGAGCAGGACACCGGCAAGATGCTTTTTCGTCTTGGCCGTCGCCTGCACGTCGTCGTGCGGATCAAGATCGAGCGCTTTGACCGCCGCTTCGACATCGCCGGCGGCAAGCGCCGCTTCGGCTTTCTTCACCCGGATCGGCGTATCGCCAACACCGAAATAAGCGAGCCGCACGTCGGCCAGCCCTTTGTCGTTGCCGCGCGCGCTCGCCGCCAGGCCGACCATGGCGTAGTCGCCGTGACGGCGCGCCAGCTCGGCGAAGCCGACGCGTGTGGCCTTGTCGGCGGCGGGAACGCGCACGGCGATTATCATTTCCTGGGGGCGCAGGGCGGTTTCGAACAAGCCCTTGAAGAAAGCGTCAGCTTTTACTTTGCACTTTCCGCGCGGGCCCGCGATATCGATTTCGCCGCCGAGCGCCAGCAGGCAGGCAGGCAACTCGGCCGCCGGATCCGCGAAAGCGATGGAGCCGCCGAAGGTACCGCGGTTGCGGATTGCAGGATGGCCAATATGAGGCATCGCAAGCGCGATCAAGGGCGCATGCTTTGCGATGACATCCGAACGCTCGACCTGCGCATGGCGCGCCAGCGCGCCGATCTCGACGTACCTGCCCTTCTTGGCGATGCCGTCGAGGTTTTTGATGCCATTGATGTCGATCAGCAGATCGGGTGCCGACAGCCGCATATTGAGGGTGGCGATCAGGCTCTGTCCGCCGGCCAGCAGCCGCGCATCGTCCTTGTGCTTGGCGAGGAGCGTCACCGCCTCCTTGAGCGTTTTCGCCTTTGTGTATGCGAATGGCGCAGGCTTCACGTCTCCTCCCCATTTTTCTTATTCTGACCGCTGACGCGGGCAGGTCAATGCGGCCTGATATGGCTAGGAAATTGATTTCACGATGTCGATCGCGCGGCGCAACAGTGTTTCCGACGCCTCCGGGGTACGGAATGCCGCATGCGCCGACAGCGTCACGTTTTCGAGCTTTGCGAGCGGATGGTCTGGCGGCAGCGGCTCATTGTGGAAGACGTCGAGACCCGCACGGCGAATGTGCCCGCTTTTGAGCGCGGCGATCAACGCGGTCTCATCGGCCAGCGCACCACGTGCGGTATTGACGTAAATCGCACCCTTCTTCATGCGGGCGATCCGCTCGGTGGAGAGAAAACCACGGGTCTCGTCGCCGAGGGTCAGGTTCATCGACACGATGTCCGCGCGCGCCAGCAGGGTGTCGATATCGACCAGAGGCACCCCGATCTCCGGATGCTTCGTGCGATTCCAGCCAATCACGTTCATGCCCATGCCTTTGCCGATGCGCGCCACCTCGCGGCCGATGCCGCCGAGTCCGATCACTCCCAGGGTTTTACCCAGCAGTTGGACGCCTTCGTGCGGGGTCCATACGCCGCGGCGCACCTCGCGATCCATTCGCGCGATATCGCGGGCGCACGCCCACATCAGGGCGATGGTGTGCTCGGCGACCGCGGTATCGCCGTAACCCTTGATGATGTGCACCTTGATGCCGCGTTCATTGAGTTCGCCGACATTCATGTAACTCGCCGGACCCGTGCCCAGGAAAACAATGTGCTTGAGTTCCGGGCATTGGGCGACGAGAGGGGTCGGCATGTAAGAATGGTCATCGATTGCAATGTCATAGCCGCCGATGATGCGCGGAAGCTCATCGCGTGCAAACGTCTTGCGGTTCACGTCGATAGGAGGATCGTCCGCCCTGACAACGTGTTCCCAGACGGGAGCAAGCTGGTCGTTGCAGTCAAGGAAAATAGCCTTCATGGGAATCTCGTCGGGCGTACCTGAAACGGAAGTAAACTCGCAAGCGTTGACGGGTCGCGCGGTGCGCGATTACATGCACCGGTCGCCGATACAAGATAATGTAGCGAAGTAATGAGTAAAGAACACAAAGCTGTCTGTGTTATCGCCTGGCCTGCCGGTCATTCGCGTTCGCCACTGATTCACAACTATTGGATCAACCAGCACAAGCTCGACGCCGAATATCGGCGCGAGGCGGTGCCACCCGACAAGTTTGCGGGGTTTGTCGAGAACCTGCGTGGCAATGGCTATATCGGCGCGAATATCACCGTGCCGCACAAGGAGGCCGCGCTGGCAGCGTCCGAGCCGGATGACCGCGCGCGCGCGGTCGGTGCGGCCAACACGCTTTGGTACGACGACGGCACGTTGCGATCGACCAATACCGATGTCGAAGGTTTTCTGGCCAATCTCGACGTTGCGGCGCCGGGATGGGATCGCGGCCTCGAGACCGCCGTCGTGCTTGGCGCCGGCGGCGGCGCGCGCGCGGTGGTGTTTGCATTGCTCCAACGCGAAGTCGGCCGTGTCTATGTGATTAATCGGACACGCGATCGGGCACAAGCGCTGAAGAAGAAATTCGGCGCACCCGTGCAACTCGCGGGCTGGAATGAGACCACCGGTCTGCTCGGCGGTGCCGGAATACTGGTCAATACGACAACCTTGGGCATGGTCGGGCAGCCGCCACTGGAGATCAACCTGCGCTGTCCGGCATCGCTTGTCGTGGCGGATCTCGTTTATGCGCCGCTCGAAACGGGTCTGCTGGCTTCGGCGCGCGCGCGCGGTCTGCGAACGGCGGATGGCCTTGGCATGTTACTGCATCAGGCAGTTCGCGGCTTTCAGCTTTGGTTCGGCGTGCGCCCGGAGGTGACGCCCGAGCTGCGCGCCATGGTCGAAGCCGATCTGCTCAAGAAGAAGTGAGCGTTTTCAGCACGGAATAAGCGTGACAAGGACGGGGTTATCCGCCTGATTGAGATCGGCTGCGTGCCGGAACCGGATCGGGAGGAATTAAAATGTACAAATTGAATATGACGCGCTGGGCAATCGGCACGGTGGCAATTGCTCTGTTTTTAGCGACAGCCGCCCAGGCGCAACAGCAGGGACGCATCCGCGGACAAGTCGAGAAAGTCGACGGCGCGACTTATGTCCTCAAGGCACGCGACGGCACGACGCTCAACGTGAAGCTTGCCGACGATGCGCGCGTATCGGCGCTCGAGAAGGCGTCGCTTGCCGACATCAAGACTGATACGTTCATCGGCATCGCCGGAATGCCAAAGGCGGACGACAGCGTCGAGGCGTTCTCGATCCATATTTTTCTGCCAGCGCAACGCGGCGTCGTGCCTGACCGGCATGGCCCGTGGGACGCGCGGCCGAACAGCACAATGACCAATGCCTACGTGACAAGCATGGTGAAGGACAAGGACGGCGAGGTGCTGACGGTGAAATACAAGGACGGAGAAAAGAAAGTCATTGTCACGCCGCAGACTGTTATTGCCGCTGCCGCGCCAGCCAAGAAAGAAGAGATCAAGGAGGGGACTCCGATGATCATTTTTGGTTGGGACAAGCAGCCCGACGGCTCTGTCCTCGCGAAGACGCTGTATATAGGCCGCAGCGTGACGCCGGCGATGTAATGTTCAAAAGCATCTTTACAGCCGGCATCATTGTTGCGTCTGCCGCTGGCGCATTTGCGCAACAACCGGCCGCCATGCGCGTTGCCGGGACCGTCGAGGGCTTCGACGGGCATGTGCTGGCAGTCAAATCGGAAAAGCTCGGTGAGGTGAAGATCAATCTCACCGCGGATGCCACGGTGTTCGGTGTCGCCGAGGCGACGATCGCCGACATCAAGCCGGGTGCGTATATCGGCGTGGGCGCCACCCCGCAGCCGGACGGGAGCCAGCGGGCGATTCAGGTGACGGTTTTGGCGGAGTCGCAGCGTGGGCTGAATGAGGGCCGCCGGCCGTGGGATGCGCGGCCGAACAGCACGATGACGAACGGCACCGTTGATCAGACGGTCGCCAGTGTCGACGGGCGCATGGTGATCGTTAAATACAAGGACGGGGAGAAGAAAATCATCGTACCCCCGAACGCCCGTATTCTCGCTTACCAGGCAGGTGACAAGAGCGAGCTGAAGCCCGGCGCACATATCGCGATCGTGCGTGCGGTCAAAAAGCCGGATGGTTCGCTTGAGACCAACCGCGTCAATGTCGAGCGCGGTGAGGTGGTGCCGCAATAACCCTTCGCGTCGGTGCGTGCGCCGAGCCACGGGCGGAAACGCCAAGATCGCCCGCGAGCTCGGGCATTTCGCGCATCAGGCTGACAAGGCGGTTGCGCCTGTTTCCAGTATTGCGTGCCTCGCGCTGTTCCTCGATTGGCCGGCGAACTTCGTCACAACGCGCGAGGCCGTCGATCTCGGCGCCATGCTCGGCGAGCTGCGCAAGCAAATAAGTGAGATCCTCCAATTGCTCGGCAACAACGTGAATGACGCCTGATTCTTCCTGCACGCGTCCGATGACCGCCACGTAACGCGCGCCTAAAACGATCGGCCGCAGGCGCTCGAACACCTTCGGCCACACGATTACATTGGCGACCGCGCCTTCATCCTCGATGGTCATGAACACCACGCCATTTGCCGAGCCCGGACGCTGACGGCAGGTGACCAGGCCGGAGATACGCGTGCGCATGCCTGAGGCCGTCCGGCGCAGCGTCTCGTTTTGCTTGATGCCGCGCGCATCGAGATCGGCACGCAGGAATTGCGACGGATGAGCGCGCAGCGAGAGATGCAGGAAGCGGTAGTCGTTGATGACTTCCTCGCCGACCGGCATCGGCGGCAGCCTCACGTCTGGTTCCTGTGAGACGATGCGCGCCTGTGGGGCGCCGCCAGTTGCAAACAGCGGCAGATCATCATCGCGGTCGCCGACGCGTCCGAGCGCCTTGGCCGCCCATAGCGCTTCGCGGCGGGTGAGGCCGAGCGAGCCGAAGGCATCGGCATCGGCCAGCCGCTCCAGAACGCGCGGCGAAAGTCCGGTGCGCAGCCAGACATCGCGCATGGAATCGTAGGCGTCGCTGCGCTTTTCCATGATCAGCCTGGCGTCTTCCTCACGCAGCCCCTTGATCTCGCGCAGGCCAAGGCGCACGGCATGCGCTGTCCGGACATCGTTCCGCATCTCGCGGTGAAGGTCATGCATGCGTTCGGCCGCGCGGGGGCCTGGTTCGAGCGTTGAATCCCAGTGCGAATGATTGATGTCGGGCGGGCGCACCTCGACACCGTGTTCGCGCATGTCGCGCACGATCTGGGCCGGCGCGTAAAAGCCCATCGGCTGCGCGTTCAGAAGCGCTGCGCCAAAGGCATCCGGATAGCGGCATTTCAGCCAGGCCGAGGCATAGACCAGCAGCGCAAAGCTCGCCGCGTGGCTTTCGGGAAAGCCGTATTCGCCGAAGCCTTCGATCTGCTGGAAGCAGCGCTCGGCAAAATCTTGCTCGTAGCCGTTGGCCAGCATGCCGTCGATCATCTTGCGTTGAAACGTGCCAATGGTGCCGACGCGCTTGAAGGTTGCCATGGCGCGGCGAAGCCTGTCGGCTTCGGAAGGTGTGAAACCGGCGGCGACGATCGCGATCTTCATC
>DASSYU010000397.1:0-4059 GCA_035703125.1 Pseudolabrys sp.
CGATGGTGCCGAGCACGTAAACGTAGCAGTCCATAGCGCTCGTTGCGACGATCAGCGCGTTCCCGACCAGCGGTTCTCGAACGAACCGGTGGGGACCACCGGCTGGGCACCAGCGAGCAGGCCGTTGTTGCTCGCCGGCGGGGTCGTATAGGCGGTCCGAATTTCCGGACGCGGCGTCTCGACTTTGTCTGGTTGTTGAACCGGAGCAGGCTTCGGTGCAGGTGTGGCCTCTGCGGTTGGTTTCGGCGCGGGCCACGGTGCCGGTGCGGGTTCGCTCGGCCACGGCGACGACCCGGCCGATGCGGTGCGCACGGGTGCCGTTGCCGTGCGCACGGGCGTGGACGCCGTGTGCACTGGAGCAGCTTGCTTTGGTTTTGCAGCGAGATCAGTGCTGCGCGCCGCGATCTGTTCCTTTTGCGGCGGTGGAGTAGGCGCAGCTTCTGATTTCGACCCGCCGAACAGATTGCCGATCAGGCCTGCGATCGACGTCGGCTTTTCCTGTTGGGCCGGCGTTTCGCCCTCCTTGGGCTGTGGTGCCGGATGCGGCATTGGAACGCTTGCCACGGTGGCAGGCCCGCTTGGCTGCTGCGGCGATTGCAATTTGGCCAAGGTCACCGCGCCGCGGTTGGGCGTCCTCGGCAACGCGCCGGGGACTGTTCCCGGAGCGACGGAAGGCACGCTCGTGAGCTCAAAAAGGCGGCCGTTATTGTCACCGCTGCTGGAAGGCAACTTCGCCATGAACACCGGATTCATCCCGCCGTCTCCGACGCGGAATGGGACAGTCGACACACCGCTGGCAATATACTGCGCCATCTTAAGCTGCTCTTGCCGACGCTCCTCGTGCACCGCATCGGCAATCGTTTGGTCGAGCTGATAGACGGGGCAGGCGCCCTTCGGATTGAACGAGAGCGGCTTCGTCGAGTCGTCGGGCGCGGCTGCGTCGAAAACGTAGCGCTTCTCGCAGACCGCAACCTTCGGCTCTTGGTGCGATGCGTTGAAGTGGTCGTAGCCCGCCTTCAACATTTTCCAAAATGCGAAGTTTGGATTGTTGCGATGCTTGGCCATGTTCATCGCGGTCATGCGGAACGGGTAGGCCTGAAGTTGGAATGCCTTTTGTCCGCCGAAAAAAGATTCCCGCGCGAGCGCGTAGATTTCCTGAATCTGCTCGTCGGTCATCGCGTAGCAGCCGCGCGAAGAACAGTCGCCATGCACCATCAGATCGGAGCCGGTGTAGCCCCATGCGCGATCATAGGCATTCGGAAAGCCGGTGTTGAACGCGAGATAGTAATTGGAATTCGGATTCATCTGCCCGGGCGTGATGTTGTAGAAGCCCTCTGGCGCCTGCCGGTCGCCTACCTTCTTCTTCGGGCCGAGATCGCCCGACCATTTGCAGATCGGATAGGTCTTCAGGAGTGCGTACTCGCCGTCACGGTTCTTTTTCCAGACCTCCATCTCCGCCTCTTCCTTGAAGATGCGGGCGAGGATCGGCGAGTCCTTGTCCATATTTTTCGCCGTCATTTCGGCGATTAGTTTTTCGGACAATGGCGCCTGCGCGCGACCCGTGGGAGAAATGCTATCGGCGTCACAGCCGGCAAGGGCTACAGCGCCAATAACGGCCGCAGACGCCAGCAGCGTGCGAGCGAAAGGTCGTTTCAAAAGTGCCACTCCCCGAGGAGGCGGGCCCCTCATTGGGTAATCGTTATCCTTAAGATGTGGCATCTGCAAGGCGATCTGCGCCTTCTCAGGCTACCGCTAACCCTATGGTAAAACAAAAGTAAACGCCCGCTATCCTACACGGCGGCTCGACCCATTGTGAGAAACTTGTCGCGCCGCTGTTTTCGGACGGCCTCACGGTCCAGTCCCTTTAGGTCCGACAAGGCATTGGCGATCGCCTCGCCGGTCAACGCGATGGCGGCCTGTGGATCGCGGTGGGCACCGCCGGTGGGCTCTGGGACGATGCTGTCAATGATCCCGAACCGCACCATGTCTTGGGCGGTGATCTTCATGCTGGTCGCCGCCTCCTGAGCCTTGGTCGTGTCGCGCCAGAGGATTGACGCGGCGCCCTCGGGCGATATTACGCTGTAAATGGCGTGCTCGAGCATCAGTACGCGATTGGCGGTGGCGATGGCGATGGCCCCGCCGGACCCACCTTCGCCCACGATCACCGCGACGTTCGGGACACCGAGCGACAGACATGCATCGGTCGAGCGCGCGATCGCTTCCGCCTGCCCACGTTCCTCCGCGCCAATGCCGGGATAGGCGCCAGCGGTGTCGACCAGGGTGATGACAGGGAGCCCGAAGCGATCAGCCATCTCCATCAGACGTACGGCCTTTCGGTACCCCTCCGGACGTGCCATGCCAAAATTGTGCTTGATCCGGCTTTCGGTGTCGGCGCCTTTTTCATGGCCGATGACGCAGACGCTTTCATCGCGGAAACGTCCGAAGCCAGCGACAATGGCGGAGTCCTCGCCGAACTTCCGGTCACCGGCGAAAGGGATGAAGCTGGTGATGAGCCCGTTGATGTAGTCGACGCAATGCGGGCGCTGAATATGGCGGGCCACTTGCGTTTTTTGCCAGGGCGTGAGCTCGGCATACAAGTCTTTCAAGGCGAGCGCGGCTTTTGCCTCAAGCCGGCCGATCTCTTCGCTGATGGCGACGGCATCGCCGCTCTCGCCCATCTCGCGCAGTTCCTCGACTTTGGCCTCCAGTTCGGCCACCGGCTTTTCGAAATCGAGATAACTGCGCATTGGGTTCGGGGAAATGTGTTTTTCGGGGCGACCTGACGCGGTGAAAGCCTCTTAGTCAAGCAAGCGGGTTAATTTCGCTTTTAAGTCTGTTCTTGGCTAGCCGTCCGCCAAGGGATGGAGATCGCGCACCAGCGTTTTCAGGCGTTCCTCCAGCACATGCGTATAAATCTGCGTCGTCGAGATGTCGGCGTGGCCGAGGAGTGTTTGCACCACCCGCAGGTCGGCACCGTTATGGAGAAGGTGGCTGGCAAAGGCATGGCGCAGGACATGGGGGCTAAGTCGTGACGAGTTAATTCCACAGGTGGCTCCCAGCGTCTTGAGCTCGCGTGCGAAGTGCTGGCGCGTCAAGTGCCCTTGCTCGCCGAAAGATGGGAACAGCCACTTTGACTCCTTGTCGCGTTCAGCCTTGCCGCGCAATTCAAGGTATTCGGCCATGGCGCGCTTGGCCTGCTTGTTGAGCGGCACCAGACGTTCCTTTCCGCCTTTGCCACGCACCACCAGCATGCGCTGGTCGCGGCGTGCGGCGGCAGCTGGAAGTGCCACCAACTCCGACACGCGCAAGCCTGTCGCATAGACGACTTCCAGAAGGCAAAGACGGCGCGCTGCGCGCAGGCGCTGAAGCGGCGGCTGTTTGGTGTTATCGCTATTGGCGCGCGCTGTCTTGAGCAGCTTGTCGACGTCGGCGATCGAAAGCACCTTCGGCAGCGAACGCGCACGCTTCGGTCCTTCAAGCACGGCAGCGGGGTTGTCGCCGCGCTTTCCTTCCGCATAAAGAAACCGGTAAAGCTGACGCACCGCCGAAAGTCGGCGCGCCAGCGATGACGATTTAAAGCCGCGCTCGGCGAGACTTGCCAGAAACTTGCGCAAGCTATCAGTGGTAGCGTTCGCGATCGTGCTGCGCGATACACGCAGGTGAGCGGACAGGTCCTCGAGATCGTTGCGATACGCGGCGAGTGTATTCCCGCCGGCGCCGCGCTCGGCGGCCAGCATGTCGAGAAACAGTTCGATCAGCGCTTCGTCGGATGCCCCTGGCCGGCGGCTCATCGCCTTGCCCCGTTTCCGGCGTCAGTGATTCTTGAGAAACTTGTCGGGGGGAATAGTCACGATGATCTCGCGTGGCTTGTATTTGACGAAAGTAGCGAGCGAGAACACGGCACCGTAAGCCAGGCCACCGAGCAGGCCGAAAAGCACCAGAAATCTGAAAAGACTCGGCATGACCTTTCCGTCGAGGATGGACCGCGGCGATTTGCGGCGAGTTACGACCACGTTCCCGAACCGCTGGCAAGACCGGCCGCGCGGTAGCTGATATATG
>DASSYU010000462.1:0-2734 GCA_035703125.1 Pseudolabrys sp.
CTCCACGAGCTTCGCAAGATGGGCGTGCAGATCGCACTGGACGACTTCGGTACGGGCTATTCCTCGCTGAGCTACCTGCGCAGCTTCCCCTTCGACAAGATCAAGATCGACCGCTCGTTCATCCAGGACCTCTCGAATGGCGCCGAGCCGCTCGCGATCGTGAATGCGGTGGCCGGCCTCGCGAAATGCCTGAACATGACGTCGACTGCCGGAGGCGTGGAAACGCGCGAGCAGATGGAAGTATTGCAGTCGATCGGCTGCACCGAGATGCAGGGCTATCTCTTCAGCAAGGCCCGCCCGGCCGGCGAGATCCGGCAGTTCTTCACTCAGGGCGTCGTGAAGAAGCTCGGCGCAGCCTGACAACAGGTCACGAGAACGGGCCGCCCTCGCCGGCGGCCCTTTTCTTGGCACGACAAAGCCGTCGCACCAGGTCGACCTAGTCTTTTGTTGTACTGGCGTCGTGAAGATCGTCATCCGATAAAACGCGTAAGGCCGCTCCGTCGACGTCGCTGTATTGACCGCTGCGAAGCGCCCACAAAAACGCAAACAGGCCTGTGAGGCCAAGTCCAAGGGCGAGCGGCACAAGATAGACCAGGACGTTCATCGGGGGCCTCCATTGGCACGCATGGCATTGAGTGTCACCAGCAGCGACGACCCGGACATCGCCAGAGCTGCGATTAAGGGCGTTACCGCGCCGGCGATCGCGACCGGCACTGCAACGGCGTTGTAGATCGCAGCCAGCCACAGATTCTGCGTCATCAGCTTGCGCGCGCGCCGGGCGGCAACGATGGCATCGAGCACCGGTTTGAGTTTCTCGCCCAGGAACACCGCGTCTGCCTGAGCCTGGGTCACGTCGGCGGCGGAAATCGGCGACAGGGACACATGTGCGGCCGCGAGCGCCGGCGCATCATTGAGGCCGTCCCCGACCATCAGCACGCGGCGGCCACTGGCCCTAAGCGCTTCGATACGGGCGATTTTCTCCGCAGGTTTCAGGCCGCCCTGCCAATGCTCGACATCAAGGGCGCGTGCGACCGGCGCGACCGCCTCGAGGTGGTCGCCGGAGAGAATATGCAAGTCGAGCCCGCGCCCGCGCAGCGCATTGACCACATCGACTGCGTCAGGGCGGAGTTTCTGGGCGATCGCAATGACCGCAAAGCGTTTGCCGTGCCGGAAACAGACCGTCGATGCCTGCGAGGTATTCGACGCGATCACATCGCAGAACTGCGGACTGCCGAGCCGCGTGTCGATGCCGTTGATGCGCGCACGCACGCCCTGTCCGGGCTCTTCCACGGCATCGTCGAAAGGCACGCGCATCGTCGCCTCGCGCGAGAGCGCAACCGCGAGCGGATGCCGGCTCGACAGGGCAAGCCGGGCCGCCATTTGCAGCAACTCCGGGTCAAGCGCGGCCGTGTTGACGACGCGCGGCTCCGGCAGCGTCAAGGTGCCTGTCTTGTCAAAAATAACCGTGTCGGTCTCCGCCAGGCGTTCGATGGCGTCGCCGGCGTTGAGAATGACATTCGACCGGAATAGCGCGCCCGAGGCGACGACCTGCACGGCCGGAATCGCCAATGCGAGCGCGCACGGACATGTGATGATGAGCACGGCAATTGCGGTGATGATGGCGTCATGCACGCTTGCGCCTGCAATCAGCCAGCCGGCCAATGTCAACGCTGCTGTAAGGTGCACCACCGGCGCATAGACGCGCGAAGCGCGGTCGGCGAGCCGCATGGCACGCGATTTCGCGCTCGCTGCCTTTTCCAGCAGTTTCTCGATCTCGTCGATCAGGGCAGCGCCACCCGCCGCGGTCACCTTCAGTGTGAGGGCGCCGGAATAGTTCATGCTGCCGGCATAGACGGTGGCACCCGACGCAACGTTGCGGCGCGCCGTTTCGCCCGTGATCAAGCTTTCATCGAGATCGGATTTGCCGCCAAGCACGATGCCGTCGGCCGGAACGCGCTCGCCTGGCTTCACCAGCACGCGATCGCCGGCCTTCAGCGCCGCCGACGGCACGCTGACAAGCTCGTCGCCGACAAGCCGGTGCGCATTCTCTGCTTTCAGCGCCGCCAAATTGCCTGCCACCGCCCGGGTCTTGCGACGCATGGCATGGTCGAGGGCGCGCCCAACCAGCAGAAAAAACAGCAGCATAATGGCGGAATCGAAATAGGCATGCGCGGCATGATTGGCCGTTTCAACCAGCGACATACCGAGAGCAAGGATCACGCCGAGCGAGATCGGCACATCCATATTGAGGGACCGCGACTTGAGGGCGCGCCAGGCACTCGTAAAGAATGGTCGACCCGCGTAGGCCGCCGCTGGCAACGCGATTAACGCCGAGGCCCAGTGGAAGAAGTCACGGGTTTCAGGCGTGATGTCGGTGACATTTCCCGACCATACCGACACCGACAGCAGCATGATGTTCATGGCCGCAAAACCGGCGACTGCCAGGCAGCGCGTGAGACGGCGGGCCTCGGCAGCCTCTTGCTGCTCGGCGCGCATCGGCACGAACGGATGACCGTGATAACCGCCGTCTTCGAGCGCGCGGAGAATTGCGGCCGGCTCCGCGTGTCCCGGCGACCAGGTAACGTGCAGCCGCCGGTTCGTGAAGTTCAAGCGCGCTTCGGTCACACCCGGAACGCTTCTGACCGCACGCTCGATGCGGCCGATGCATCCGCCGCACGCAATTCCTTCAACGGCAAGCTCCATGCCGAGCGTGCCGTCTGCCATCGGCTTGGCG
>DASSYU010000471.1:0-3230 GCA_035703125.1 Pseudolabrys sp.
GTGCGCAAAGGCGGCGGTGAGCCCGCTGCCTTTGATGAAAAACCAACCGGTCACTTCAGACCGATCGCCCTATGCGCGTCCTGAATTATGTACACGAAGGCCCGCGTGTAGGCGCCGTCGTAAAGCGACGAGTCAAGGGACGCCCCCAATGCGAGCAATCCAATGATCCAGGTGAACTTCCGCATCGGCCCAAGGATGCCGAACATTTCTTAACGAAAATCACAATGTCAAAATTACATGCGCGGACGCTCATTTAGCCGCGTAAACGCGGCGTAAAAAGCAAAAGAAAAGCTCCGGAAGCCGAAGCCTCCGGAGCCGTTCCACCCATACTTACGCTACTCGGTACTCGCTACAATTCGATCGCTTTACCAGCAACGGCGGACCTTGCGGACATAGCCGTTGATATTTTCCCGCACGACGCGGCAATGACGGCGATAAGTGTAACCGTCGTCATAGGCGTAGCTGCGATAACGGGGGCCGTAGTGATAGCCGTCGTAATAGCCGTAGCCCGGGCCGACTCCGACGCCGACTCCGACTGGACCCGCGCCGATCCACACACCCTGCGCGCTTGCCGGCACCGACAATGCGACTCCCGCCGCAGCCAGGATTCCGATTGCAAGCTTTCTCATTGGTCACCTCCACGGTTACTGCACGGACAACGCGCGGGCGCATGGGGCGTTCCGGTATGATTGTGATCGCCGTCACAAAAAGGCGCTTTTCCCGCGTTTTGCCGCCAGTTGAACGATTTGTGAGCGAGGTTCCGCAAGGTTTCGGCCGTGTTCCGCATGGCTGCCGAAAGGTGAACGCGGCCGCGCGAATTCACGCCGAACTTTTCGCATTTTTTAGTCGAGCGGCGATAGGGTCGCCGCGCCAGTGGGGGAATTCCATGTCCAGGTGCAAGTCCAGGATTGTCGCCCTTCTCAAGGACGAGTCGGGCGCCACCGCGATCGAATACGGCCTGATGGCGGCCGGCATTTCGGTGGTCATCCTCGCAACGCTCAACACCGTCGGCTCCAAACTCAATGCCAAGTTCGACGAGATCTCCGGTTTGCTGCAATAAGAAAAAATTCGACGGCCGACTTGCCGGAAGCCGCCATTAGAGCGGCTTCTTTTTTGCCTCTTTCGGACGATGCGCGCGCGGGCCTGGCCGGGGCGCTTGCCTAACGCCCGGTAACCGGATTCCTGCGAATTCGAGCAGCATAGGAAGGTACCATTTAAGGGGGTCACGCTAGTTTCCGCGCTGCGTAGGTGCACCTGGAGTGACCACATGTCGACACTTGTCGCGTTTCTCAAGGACGAGACGGGCGCAACGGCGATCGAGTACGGCCTCATCGCGGCCGGTATTTCGGTCGTGATCATTGCGAGCGTCAACGCCATCGGTTCGAGGCTCAACAGCACGTTCCAGCTGATTTCAGACTCGCTGAACTAAATTTTCGCCAGTACTGGCATGCGGAAGCCGCCGGAAACGGCGGCTTCTTGCGTTTCGGTGAAGCCATCTGCGTCATTCTCACTGGCCGCTCGAATTGGTGCTGCTATAATTTTACGAGATGCAGTTAACCGTTGGCGGGCAAAATGCAGCGCAGGTACTGTTCGCTCCCGGCTGCGGCAAAGAGCGTCATCGCAGTCATCGGCATGATGCTCGCATTAGTTTGCTGCAGCACCACTTGGGACCCCGACACCGACGGCAACGTGGTCGCCTGTCGAAGCACCTACAATTTCCGGCCTGGCACCCGCGAATTCGATCAATGCATGCAGAGGTTCAAGGAGATTGATGCCCGAAAAGAAAAACGGTCTCTCCGTTGAACGGGCCAATAGGCGTTTTACCGTGCAGCCATCGGCGGGTTTTATGACCGTTATCGGCAAGTAGCGGACAACGGGTCGTCGCTTAACGAGCCTCGTTTGAACCGCTACGATGCCTGAGCTGGCCTTGGGGGCGGACATGAGGCGGCGCGAGTTTATCGGTCTTATCGGTAGTGTCGCGGCAACCTGGCCACTTGCCGCGCGCGCGCAGCCGCCGGCGATGCCGGTGGTGGGTTTCATCCGCAGCACGTCGGCCGCCGCCTCGATGCCTCTGGTAGCGGCGTTCCGCAAGGGCCTTGCCGAGGCAGGGTTGGTCGAGGGCAAGGACGTCGCAATCGAGCTTCGCTTTGCGGACGACGATTTCGATCGGCTGCCCGCGCTGGCGAGCGATCTGGTGCGGCTCAAGGTAGCGGTGATCGTCGGCAATACTTTTGCCGTGCCGGCCATTCGGGCCGCGACGACGACGATCCCGGTCGTGTTCGTCGGCGGCGACGATCCGGTCCGGACAGGCCTCGTCACAAGCCTCAACAAACCGGGCGGCAACGTCACCGGCATTACGTCCTTTGGCTACGCTCTGACGACCAAACGGCTGCAATTGTTGCATGAGCTTGCACCGAAGTCCCCCGCCATCGCCATGCTGATCGACCCGCACGCCGCGGATTTCGCACCCGAGGAGCGCCAGGCAAAGGACGCGGCGCGCACGCTCGGGCGCGACATCCTGGTGGTAAAGGCTGGCACCGCGCCTGAGCTCGAGGCCGCTTTCGCGACGATTTCCCGTGCGCGCCCAGGCGCGCTGCTGGTAGGTGGCGGCGCTTTTCTCTCCCGCAGCCAGCATCGGCAGGTGGTCGCGTTTGCTGCGCGGCAGGCTTTGATAGCCATCTATCAGCTGCGCGAAGCCGCGGTGGCGGGTGGGCTGATGAGCTATGGCACCAACCAGCCGGACACCTACCGGCAGGCAGGTGTCTACGCGGCGCGCATTCTCAATGGCGAGAAGCCCGCCGACCTGCCGGTCATGCAGCCGACCAAGTTCGAGTTTGTGATCAACCTCAAAACCGCGAAAACGCTCGGCCGTGCAATTCCGTCGGGTGTGCTTGCGATTGCCGACGAGGTAATCGAATAGGTCGCGGTCAGCCAATTCCAGACAGCCCCGCTACTGCGGCCCGCGTCCGCTTTTGGGTTACAGCAGACATCGTTCCCGTAGCCGCTGCACCAGAGCTACCATTTGCCGGGCCAGTTGACCCCCGGGGCATAGGGGTCGTCGCGGCGATACGGGCGGATCGCTGAACCGGAATTCGCTGAACCGCTCGACTCGGCCGCGCGAGATTGCGATTTCGCGGCACTCTTCGTGTCGGACATCCGCTTGGCGGCAAAGCTCGGTCCCGAAACCGCGAGCAATAACCCTGCGCCAATTGCCACGACGTGAAATCTTG
>DASSYU010000507.1:0-5211 GCA_035703125.1 Pseudolabrys sp.
CTCTTCGATCCGGCGCGCCACGACCTCCGGGTGCTCGACGAAATTGCTGGTGGTCTCTACGACGCCGGGACTGAGCAACATGTCTTTCGGTAGCGGATGCTTCTTGAGCGCATCGTATTCGTGCGCGTGGCGCGGATTGGAGAACTCGATCGACAGCGCGCCGACCTTCGCCTGGTAGAGCGCCGGCAGGATCATGGTGAGCGGAACGTCGTGAATGTGCGGGCCTTCCCAGTTGCCATAGCAGACATGCAGCCGCACGCAGTCGCGCGGGATGCCGGCAATGCCATCGTTGATGGCCTGCACGTGACGCTCGACGCGCTTGACGAAACCGGCGTCGTCGAGATCGCGGTACATCATGACGCGATCCATGGCGAGATCGGGCGCGTCGATCTGCAGGATCAGGCCCGCTTTGTGGATGGTCTGGTATTCGTTCTTCATCTCGCGCGCGATAGCGTCGAGATAATCGTCGTGCGTCTTGTAGAAGGCGTTGAGCATCGTGGTCGAAATGATGCCGGGCGAGGGCGCGGTCATGAACCGTTCGGAAAATGCGCCGAGCTCGTCCGCGATCTTGTTGAAGCCCGCCGTCTCATCGTTGATCGGCTTGAGGTCCTTGTACTTGATATCGGCTTGCGCCTCCGGCGCGCCTTGCTGGCTCTTGGCCGGGCTCGGGAAGCGCCGCATCAGATAAGCCAGCAACTCGGGAAATTCCTCGAACTCCCGCCCGCGCCGGCGCTTCGACACGCCGCCGAATCCGGTCATGCGTTGCGGAACGTAGGTCTGGAACGAAATGCGTCGCTGCTCGCCGTCATTGCCGATGTCGATGCCGGCTTCCATCTGCTTCCGGACGACATGGCGCACCGCCTGGTCCATCTCGGATGACAGCACCTTCAGGTCGTATTCCTTGCCTTCCTCCTGCGCCATCAGCAGGTCGGAGAGCTTCTCGTTGCGCGGCAGGCTGCCGACATGGGTGGTGAGGATGCGGTCGCGGCTGAAAATCATCGCAAAACTCCAACGCTGACGCTGCGAAGAAGGTGCCACATTAGCGGCAATTTCCGCCCGGTACAGCGACCCGGACGGGAATGGGCTCTATAACCGCGGCGACAGGCGGAATTATAATCGCATTGCGAGGGTCGCCCGCGACCCGCATAATTCCAGCAAAACGGCGTATGGCCGCCGGGGAGGAAGCTATGGCAGTTGCGGCAGCGGCCGAAACCGGGGCGGTGGGCGCAATCCCACGTGATTACAATTTCGCCGCCGACGTCCTGAAGAAAAATCTCGATGCCGGCCGCGCCGGCAAGCCGGCCTATATAGATGTGCGCGGCACGCACACTTACGGCCAGCTCGCTGACCGCGTGGCGCGCTTCGGCGCCGCGCTGAGGGGCCTCGGCGTCAAGCGCGAAGAGCGCGTGCTGATCGCGCTGCTCGACACTGTCGATTGGCCGACGGCGTTCCTCGGCTGCCTGAAGGCCGGCATCATTGCCGTGCCGGTCAACACGCTGCTGACCGAGGACGATTACCGCTTCATGCTCGCCGACAGCCGAGCCAAGTGCCTTGTCGTGTCGGAGGCGCTGTTCCCGCGCTTCGAGAAGCTGATCAAGCAGAGCTCCGATCTTGAGCACGTCATCGTCTCGGGTGAGAATCCTCTTGGCTATCGTCTGTTCGAGGATGTCATCGGCGCCGACGAGCCCGAACCTTACACCGCGCCGACGACCAGCGACGACATCGCATTCTGGCTCTACACCTCGGGCTCGACCGGAAAGCCGAAAGGCGCCGTGCATGTGCACGCCAGCCTGAAGCTGACCGCCGATCTGTACGGCACGCCGGTCGCGGGCCTGAAGGAAAACGACATCTGTTACTCGGTCGCGAAACTGTTTTTCGCCTATGGGCTCGGCAATGCGATGACGTTTCCGCTGACCGTCGGCGCGACGACGGTTCTCAACGCGGACCGCCCGACCCCGGACGGTGTCGCGGCCTTGCTGCGGAAACATCCGATCACGGTGTTTTTCGCGGTTCCGACATTCTATGCGGCATTTCTTGCCAGCCCGAATGCACCGAAAAAATCCGAGGTAAAGTTTCGCCGCTGCATCTCGGCCGGCGAGGCGCTGCCGGAAGAAATCGCGCTGCGCTGGAAAGAACGTTACGGCGTCGAGATTTCCGACGGGCTGGGCACCACCGAGATGCTGCACATCTATCTCACCAACACACCGGGCGCGACCAAGTACGGCACCACCGGGAAACCGGTTCCCGGCTACGAGATCAAGCTCGTCGGCGAGGACGGCAACCCGGTGAATAAGGGAGAGATGGGCGAGCTCTACGTGCGCGGGCCGACCAGCGCGATCATGTACTGGAACAACCGCGAGAAGTCGCGCTCGACCTTCCAGGGCGAATGGACGCGTTCCGGCGACAAATACATCGAGGACGCCGATGGCTACTATGTGTGCTGCGGGCGCCAGGACGACATGCTGAAAGTATCTGGCATATATGTTTCGCCCTTCGAGGTCGAGGCCGCGCTGTCTTCGCATCCCGACGTGCTGGAGGCCGCGGTCGTCGGCTGGAATGACGAGCAGAAGCTGATCAAGCCGAAAGCCTTCGTCGTGCTCAAGTCGCCGGAGAAGGCGAACGATGCGCTCGTCCATGCGTTGCAGGAGCACGTCAAGGCGAAGCTCGCGCCATACAAATATCCGCGCTGGATCGAATTCCGCAAAGACCTGCCGAAGACGGCGACCGGGAAAATCCAGCGCTTCAAGCTGCGGGCGGAAGGGCCAGGCGCGCGCTGATGGCACTTGCTGAAGCCGGGTTTCTCGATATTGACGGGCATCGCATCGAATACCGCTTCGTCGGGCCCCAGCCGGACAAGGCGCCAACCCTCGTGCTGCTGCATGAAGGCCTCGGCTGTGTCGGTCTATGGAACGATTTTCCCGAAAAACTTGCGGCTGCGACGGGTGCCGGCGTTTTCGTCTATTCGCGCGCGGGCTACGGAAAGTCGAGTCCGGTCAGCCTGCCGCGCCCGCTCTCCTATATGCACGACGAAGCGCGCGAAACCTTGCCGAAACTGCTCGATGCCATCGGCTTCCGGCGCGGGCTGCTGATCGGGCACAGCGACGGCGCCTCAATTGCGGCGATCTATGCAGGCAGCCACCAGGATCACCGGGTCGGCGGCCTCGTGCTGATCGCGCCGCATTTCTTCACCGAGGATCCGGGCATCGCCTCGATCGTCGAAGCCCGGAACGCCTATGAAACAGGCGACCTGCGCGCGCGGCTCGCGCGCTGGCACGACGACGTCGATAATGCCTTCAAAGGCTGGAACGGCGCCTGGCTCGACCCGCAATTCCGCAAATGGGACATCACGGAGTTCCTCGCTTATATCCGGGTGCCGGTGCTGATCGTGCAGGGCGAGGACGACCAGTACGGCACCGTGAAACAGATCGAGGTTGCCCAGCAAGAATGCTATTGTCCAGTCGAGGTCGCGCTGCTGCCGGGCGCGCGTCATTCGCCGCAGCGCGACGTGCCCGAGCCGACGCTCACGGCGATGTCAGATTTCGTCGCGCGCACATTGCGGGCGAATGACTGGGTAAAGGCCGCTTAGCCTCATAGGCACGGGTCGATCTCGGCTTTTTCGAAATTGTCTTGCGAATCGGTACACCATCAGTGCCTGCGCGGAGGCTCGATATGCAGCGAAGAGAATTCCTTGCAGGAGTGGCCGCACTTGTGTCGGTGAAAGGGGCACATGCACAGCAAACGGCACGCCGCCCTCGTGTCGGCATCCTGATTTACAGCACACCCGACCAGGATCCGAATACACAGGCTTTCGTGGAAGGCCTTCGCCAGCTTGGTTACGTCGACGGACAGAACGTTACGTTTGAGTATCGCTTTGCGCAGGGCCGGCCGGAGCGGCTTCCTGAACTCGCCGCGGATCTGGTGGGCAGCAAGCCCGACGTGATTTTTGCGCTCGGCGGCGACGTCACTCCTCATGTTGCGAAGGCGACGCAGACGATTCCGATTGTCTACGCCATGAGCCCGGATCCGGTGCTGCTCGGCCTTGCGGCAAGCCTGGGAAAGCCGGGCGGAAATTCCACCGGCGTGACATTCCTGTCGGATCAACTTGCCGCCAAGCGGCTCGAAACGTTCAGGGAAGCTGCCCCTCGTCTGTCGCGCGTGGGAGTCGTGCGTGATCCCAGCCATGCCGACAACGAAATGCCCGTTGCGCAACGCGCAGCCCAGGCCCTGAAGCTTGACTTGCAGGCCGTCGAAATACGCGAACCTGCCGACATCGATCGGGCGCTTGCAGCGGCGAAGCAGGCCAATGTCGATGGCCTTTACATCGTGTCGTCGCGGAAGACAGTCACCAATGTCCAACGCATCGTCGAGTTTGCCAACCGGGAACGCCTGCCACTGGTGGGTGGATGGGGCGCATGGGTTCAAGCGGGGGGGTTGATGTCTTACGGACCCAATGTCGCGGATATGGTCCGCCAAGCGTCGACTCAGGTCGACAGGGTCCTCAAAGGCGTAAAGCCCGGCGATCTACCGATACAGCAGCCGACACGCTTTGAGCTTCTGGTCAATCTGAAAACCGCAAAGGCGCTCGGCCTGAACATTCCGGATTCTTTTCTGCTGCGGGCCGAAAAGGTGATCGAATAGGCTCTGCGCGTCGCTTCCGAGGAAGCGGACATTCAGCGAGCCGCACTGCGGGATCGGCCTTTATTCCGCCGCCTGTTTTGTGGCGCTGCCGTGCTGGGACACGAGATAGTCCATCGCCGCCTGCACGCCGCCCTTCTTGTGCGGGATATTGGCGAGCGCGAGCGCCATCTCGGTTGCGGCCAGGCCACCCAGCAGCATCGCGTCGTTGATGTCGCCGAGGTGGCCGATGCGGAACATCTTGCCGGTGAAACGGCCGAAGCTCGAACCATAAGAGATGTTGAACTGCTCGAGCGCCATCGCGCGGAAGGCGTCGGCGTCATGGCCCTCCGGCAGCAGCACCGCGGTGATGGTCGGCGAATAATACTTCGCATCGCGGCAGATGATGTCGAGGCCCCACGCCTTGATCGCGCGGCGAGTTGCTTCCGCCAGCCGGTCGTGACGGGCGAAGACATTGTCGAGGCCTTCCTCGTGCAGCATCTCGATCGACACGGCGAGGCCCTGGAGCATCTGCGTCGCGGGCGTGTACGGGAAGAAGCCGACCTTGTTCATCGTCAGCATTTCGTCCCAGGCCCA
>DASSYU010000086.1:0-16614 GCA_035703125.1 Pseudolabrys sp.
GTCGAACGTTCACTCGGCAAGGCCAAGCGCGTTATCGATTTACGTCCGAAAAGCTGACTGTCAGCGCGGTGCTTCGACGAGTTCGATTCTGGCGCCGGCCAGCCTTTTGTGCAGGTGGACCATGAAAGCCATCGCAAATATTGGCGTCGCCAGATTGACAATCGGGATTGATACGAAAGCTGCGACCACCATGCCAGCCAGGAATACGTAAGCCGCATTGGCTTTGCGCATGGACTTCGCTTCGTGCGGCGGGCGGAACCGCATGGCGGCAAGCTCAAAATACTCGCGTCCGAGCAGATATGCGTTTGCAATAAACAGGATAATGATTCCGAGCCCGGCCAGCAGGATAAACGGCAGCGCGAACAGATAGACAAGGACCGCGAGCGCAGCGATCTTGATACCTTCCATAAGTGCACGCAAAAACGGCAAGGCTCGACCCGACGGATGCGCCGGATAGTATTCCCGTTCGACAATTTCGGCGACTTCGTCGACAAAAAAGCTCCCGACGAAGGCAGTGACTGCTGGCATCAGGAACAGCGCGCCGGTGACGATGCCCAGGGTCGCAATGACAGACAGTACCCAAGCGAGCGCGGCCCAGGCTGCATGCGGCGCCATTCCGGATGCCTGCTCGGCCCAGTTCGCACCAGCATCCGCCCAGGCGGATAGCAGCCGCTGCATGAGGATGCCAATGAAGATAATGACAATAAGCGCCAGTCCCACCGCCTTAAGCAGCACGCGCCGCATGGCGGGGGTAAACATCTGCGAAAGCGCTTTGCTGAAGGCGTCGATCATAGCGGCACAGGTAATTCCGGCCGCGACGTTCGGCAAGACCGCCGTCTACGAAACCGGTGAAAGCGTGTCGTCTTCGGCCGGCACGAGGGGGACGTTCTCCGCTGCCGGCTGATCTGCCCATGCGATGGTCTTGTAGTCAAAGCCGTGCACGAGGGTCGGTTTCACGACCTCGAAATAAGGAGAAATGTCAAAGTCACGCGGCGCATAAAGGGATGAGTGGCGGATTTCCAGGATTTCCTGACGCGCCGCTTCGCTCTCGAGCCGCGTGATCTTCGGCAGGATCGGGTAGCGCACGGTGTCAAATGCCTGCGCAATCAGCGCCGAGCATATGATGCGGGTCGGGTGCCCGGAGCCGAGCGCCATCATCCGACGGCGCCAGCGCTGCGGCACCGGCAGCGGAAACAGGTAACGCATCAGATCGATGATGTTTTTGAGATCATAGTCGAAGCCGATGCGTTCCGACGCATAGGCGCAGACCCGGGCGCGGTCATCTTCATCGAGCTGTGTCGGCCGGCAGATGCGGGTGTGGAAGCGGGCGTATTTTGAGAGCGGTGCGGCGACCACACCCTGACCGATATTCGCCTCGACCAGCACCAGCGGCTCATCGTCGGCAGTGACGCGATCTCCGATCGGCCCGACATAGAGTGCGGCGTGCGACCAGGTCGACTGCGTCAGATACTTGATGACGCCGGAAATATGATTGTTGCCTTCAACCAGCAGCACATCACCAGGCCGCAAGGTTGCCCGCAACGCGCCGGGATCCGACGGTGTAAATGGCTCGTAACCTTGTATCGGCTTTTCCAGATAGCGCGCCAGAAAGCGCCCCATCCCATCGACCACCCAACTCATGACCGGCCCTCGGCGCCAGTTCTTGGCGCTCAAGACGTTCCCCTTCCGCGGGAGAGATCCCGCGCACGTCTCCCAAAAATCTAGTGAGGACTCATTGCAATTTAGTTCACCGGTCTGTTTGGCGCGGCAGGCTGTCGGTGTTACCGATTGTTAGCCATAAAGTTTTCCGCACAATACAGGTCGGGCCTGGCCTGCAACCCTTTGGATACCATGTCGGCTTCACCCAAGGCCCTCATCGCATGGTCGAGCGGCAAAGACAGCGCGTGGGCGCTGCATGAGACGCGCGTCACCGGCGATTTCGAAATTGTCGGCGCCTTGACCACGGTGACCGATACGTTTCACCGAGTCAGCATGCACGGGGTGCGTGAAGAACTGCTGTGCGCGCAACTCGATGCTGCCGGTCTGCGCCCGATTATCATTCATATTCCGTATCCGTGCCCGAATGACATTTACGAGCGCAAAATGACAGTGGCCATCGCTGCCGCGCGAGCATCCGGGGTGACATACATGATCTTTGGCGACCTGTTTCTGGAGGATGTACGGGCCTACCGCGAACGCCAGCTTTCCGGCACCGGGATCGCGCCGGTGTTTCCATTATGGGGCCGGCCGACACGAGCGCTCGCCGATGGCATGATCGATGCCGGCACCGAGGCCTATATTTGCACCGTTGATTTGAAAAAATTGCCGGCATCATTCGCTGGTTGTCGGTTCGACCGCGTGCTGCTGGAGGCGTTGCCTGCCGGTATCGACCCTTGCGGTGAAAACGGTGAATTTCACTCGTTTGTTTCGGCCGGTCCAATGTTGTCGCGTAAGGTGGCGGTCAAAACTGGCCAAACCGTCGAACGTGACGGATTTGCTTATACGGATCTGCTGCCGGCCTAACCGCGCAATACGCCGCCGGTTCGTTTGGTCACTTCGGCGACGATCTTGCCGGCAAGCGTATCAATCTCGGCGTCCGTCATCGTTTTCTCGCGCGGCTGAAGGGTCACCGCGATCGCTATCGATTTCTTGCCGGGATCGATGCCTTTGCCTTCGTACACATCGAAGACAACGACGTTGGTCACAAGCTTCTTGTCCACGTTCTGCGCTGCGCGCACGATGTCGGCGGCTTTGACCGAATTGTCGACGACGAAAGCAAAATCGCGCTGGACCGGCTGGAAAGCGGACACATCCAGCAGAGGCTTTGCCCGCGTCGGGCGCGCCTTGGGTTCGGGGATTTTTTCGAGAATCACTTCGAAGGCGACTAACGGGCCCTCGGCCTTCAGGCCGGCAATCGCACGCGGATGCAATTCACCGAAGTGTCCCAGGACATTTTGCGGGCCAATCTGGATGGTGCCGCTGCGTCCAGGGTGAAACCAGGCCGGACCGCCAGGCACGACTTGCAAAGCCTGCATCGGGGCTCCGGAAGCGGCCAGTACGGCGAAAGCGTCGCCTTTTACGTCGAAAACATCGACGGGTCCGGACTTGTCCGACCAGTGGCGGCCGTTTCCCGACGGCTTGGCAAGGCCGCGGCGCAGCCCGCTGGCGGCCGTGAGCTGGTCGGCAGGCTGATCGCCTTTGAAGATCTGGCCAACTTCGAACACTGCGGTGTCGGGGAATCCGCGGTCGGCATTGCGTTGCGCTGCCATGATCAAGCCGGGAATGAGGCTCGGCCGCATGTCGGACAACTCGGCGGCGATCGGATTGGCAAGCGCAAGCTCCGGTGCGCCACCACCAAACAGCTCGGCTTCACGCTTCGATACGAACGACCAGGTCACGGCTTCAAGCAATCCGCGCGCCGCAAGCGCTCGCTTTGCTTTGCGTGTGCGATTCTGAATCGCAGTGAGAACGGGCTTGCGGGCCTGCTCTCGCCCGAAACGAGTCGATGGCACACGGTCCACGCCGACAATACGCACGAGTTCCTCGACGATATCGGCCCGGCCGTGAACGTCTGGCCGCCAGGATGGCACGGCGACTTTCACACGCTCGCTTTGACCGGCGATGAAGAAACCGAGCTTCTCGAGAACACGTCGTAAATCCGCGAGTGATAGTTTCAGACCGGTGAGCCGCGGCAATTCGCCAAGCGGAAAATCGATGATCTTTTCTTTCGGTGTTGGGTCGCCGGCGACTACGGTCTCCGATGCCTCGCCGCCGCAGAGATCGAGGATCATCTGGGTGGCGAGTTCGAGCCCGGGCAGCATGAAGGCGGGGTCGACGCCGCGCTCGAAGCGATAGCGCGCATCGGAATTGATGCCAAGCTTGCGCCCGGTCTGCGCTATGTTGAACTCATCCCAGAGCGCCGATTCGACAAGCACGTTTGTGGTCTTGTCCGAGCAGCCGGTTGCCTCGCCGCCCATGATGCCGGACAGAGACTCCACGCCCTTTGCGTCTGCGATCACGCAAACGGCTTCGTCGAGCGCGTAGGACTTGCCGTCAAGCGCAAGGAGCATCTCTCCATTTTTCGCGCGCCGTACGGTCAGATTGCCGTGGACTTTGTCGGCATCGAAAACATGCAACGGCCGGCCGCGATCGAAGGTGATGAAATTGGTGATGTCTACCAATGCGTTGATGGGCCTCAACCCGATTGCGGTCAGGCGCTTTTGCAGCCAATCGGGCGAAGGCCCGTTTTTCACCCCGCGCACAAAACGCAACCCGAAGGCGGGACATAATGACGGTGTCTTGCCGAAGTCGAGCGAGACTTTGACCGGGCAGGGAAAAGCTCCTCTTACCGGCTTCGGACTTTTGTCTTTGTAGACGCCGATGGAAGCTGCGCCGAGATCGCGCGCGATGCCTGCCACACCGGTGCAATCGGGGCGATTGGGCGTCAGGTTGATTTCAATCACCGGATCGCTGACACCAGCCCACTCGAGGTATGGCTTGCCAACCGGTGCATCTGCTGGAAGTTCAATGATGCCGTCGGCGTCGTCGGAGACCTCGATCTCCGCGCCAGAAATGAGCATGCCCCGGCTCTCGACGTCACGGATTTTACCAATGCCGAGTGTGATTTTTTTGCCCGGAATGTAGGTGCCCGGCGGCGCGAATACGGCCTTCATGCCGCTGCGCGCATTGGGCGCGCCACACACGACCTGCACCGGCCCGCTAGTCCCAATATCCACCATGCAGACGCGCAAGCGGTCGGCGTTGGGATGCTTCTCGGCCGAAAGCACTGATGCGATGACCAGCGGCTTGAGCTGCGCCGCCTTGTCCTCGACGTTCTCGACCTCGAGGCCGATCATCGTGAGCTTGTCGACGATCTCAGGGAGTGGAGCGTCGGTCTCGAGGTGCTCCTTTAGCCAGGGCAACGTGAACTTCATGCCGGCTTCTCCGGCGTCCGGTCGAGCCGCGAACGCGAGGATCGCATTATTGTCATGGACTTAAGCCTCCGGCCAGCGTCGGAAAGTCCAGCGGACGGAAGCCATAGTGCGAAAGCCAACGCACATCGGCCTCGAAGAAGGCGCGCAGATCGTTCATGCCGTACTTGAGCATCGCGATGCGGTCGATTCCCATGCCCCAGGCAAAGCCCTGATATTCGTCCGGATCGAGCCCGCAATTGCGCAGCACGTTGGGGTGCACCATTCCGCAGCCGAGGATTTCAAGCCAGTCTTCGCCTTCGCCGAAGCGAATTTCACCCTTGTCGCGCTTGCACTGGATGTCGACCTCGAGCGACGGCTCGGTGAAGGGGAAGAACGACGGGCGGAAGCGCATCTTCACGCTATCGACCTCAAAGAAGGCCTTGCAGAATTCCTCGAGGATCCACTTCAGGTGACCGAGGTGAGAGCCCTTGTCGATCACGAGGCCTTCGACCTGGTGGAACATCGGGGTGTGGGTTTGGTCCGAGTCGCTGCGATAAGTGCGGCCGGGGCAAATGACGCGGATTGGCGGCTTCTTGGTGAGCATCGTACGCACTTGAACCGGTGAGGTATGTGTGCGCAGCAGCAGGCGTGAGCCGTCCGGCTTCGGTGCGAAATAGAACGTGTCGTGCATTTCGCGAGCCGGGTGGCCCTCGGGAAAATTAAGTTTGGTGAAGTTGTAGTCGTCAGTTTCGATGTCGGGTCCTTCCGCGACCGCGAAGCCCATGTCAGCGAAGATGGCCGTCAATTCATCGGTAACCTGGCTGATGGGGTGGACGCGGCCGGTCTCTGCCGGCGTTTCGCGCACGGGCAGCGTGACATCGACGGTCTCGGTATCGAGCCGAGCATCGAGTGCCGCGGCACCGAGCGCATCTCTGCGTTGTGCAATCGATTCGGCGACACGGTCCTTGAGGCCGTTAATCGCCGGACCTTGTGTCTTTCGTTCGTCTGCCGACATCGTGCCGAGCGTCTTGAGCAACGCCGAGACCGAACCGCTCTTTCCGAGCGCGGAAATGCGAACGGCTTCGAGCGCCGCTTCGTCCTTCGCCGCGGCAACGTTCGCCAGAATGTCCTTTTCAAGCTTTGTGATGTCAGACATGGCTTGTCACCCTGTCATGCGCGGGCCCGACCTGCGCATCGCGCCTCGATTGGCGTTTGACGCGGACCTTACGCCGGCAACGCGGCTTTGGCCTTTTCCACGATCGCCTGGAATGCAGCCGGTTCGCGGATTGCAAGATCGGACAAAACCTTCCGGTCGACCGTCACGCCGGCTTTGGCCAGCCCGGCGATGAAGCGGCTATAGTTCAAGCCAAAGGGCCGAACCGCCGCGTTCAAGCGCTGGATCCACAAGGCACGAAACGTGCGCTTGCGCCGCTTGCGGTCACGGAAGGCATATTGGTTTGCCTTCTCCACCGCCTGCTTGGCAATGCGGATCGTGTTCTTGCGGCGGCCGTAATAGCCCTTGGCGGCCTTCAGAACTTTCTTGTGCTTGGCGTGCGAGGTGACGCCACGTTTGACGCGGGCCATAGAAATTCTCCTTGCAGATACGTGCAGATAACTGACGAGGAACAGCCGCGCTCGCGCGGCCGGCGAGAACCGGTCAACCGTTCGGCAGCCAGTACTTCTTGACGTTGTCGCCGTCGGTCTTGAACAGCACATTGGTGCCGCGATGTTCGCGGATCGTCTTTGTCGTCCGCTTGATCATGCCGTGGCGTTTGCCGGTCTGCTGGTATTTTACCTTGCCGGTCGCGGTAATCTTGAAGCGCTTTTTGGCGCCCGATTTGGTCTTCAACTTGGGCATTTGGCTCTCCTTATCGGCTCGCAGCGGGCAGGCCCGCCGGCCGAAATATGCTCCTTGGGGCACATTGGGCCCCGGAGCGGGTGCTCGGGATTGAGCGTTAATCGCCGCCACGGCAGCCCTTACTGGCCGGGCGGCGAATGCGCGGCGTTATGGCAGAGGCGGCCGCAGCATGCAACCGCCCGTCGCCGGGGTTATTCCGATACCAAAAACAGCGCGCCACCCGCAATCTGCGGATGGCGCGTTCAAGTGCCTTGAAAGCGTTCTGCCGCGCTAGCGTGGCGCCAGCATCATGACCATTTGCCGGCCTTCAAACCGCGGTTCCGATTCGATCTTTGCGAACGGGCCGGTGTCCGCTTTGACGCGCTCGAGCAATTTGTAGCCGAGCTCCTGGTGTGCCATTTCGCGTCCTCGGAATCGCAAGGTGATCTTGACCTTGTCTCCCTCTTCGAAGAACCGCTTCATGGAGCGCATTTTGACGTCGTAGTCGTGGTCGTCGATCATCGGCCGGAGTTTGATCTCCTTAACCTCGACGACTTTCTGTTTTTTGCGAGCCTCCGCCGCTTTCTTCTGCGCCTGGAATTTGTACTTGCCGTAATCCAGGATCTTGCAGACGGGGGGTGCGGAGTTCGGGGCGATTTCGACTAGGTCGAGCCCCGCAGCCTGCGCCATATCCAGCGCGGCTTGGATCGGTGTGGGGCCGTGGTTGTGGCCACTGGCATCTATAAGTTGGACCTCGCGGACGCGGATCTCCTCGTTTATGCGCGGGCCGTCCTTCTGAACGGGCAGCGCGGACTTCATCGGACGACGAATGGCTACTTTCTCCTTTTGCTGTTTCAACAGTCCGCCGGCATCGGGGCGCCTTCGGAATAGCCGTAGATTGGTAGAAACGGCCGGGAAGTCAACGCAGTTCCGCTGGTATTGGTGTCTAACGGTTTGAAACCGACGGCCAAACTGTTCAAATTGCTATTATTTTGTCGTGATTTAGTTTTGTGCGGAGACATCCGGCCGCATGCTCAGCCCGGCTACGTCCCGATAGAGACGCAATGTCTGCTCGGTCACAATCGCCGTATTGAAATGTCCTAGAACCCAATCACGGCCACGCCGGCCGATGGTTGCCCGGTTCGGCTCGGGCATCGAAAATAACCTGAGCAGGGTCGCTGCCAGCTCCGCATCGTCGCCGGCCTGGAAACGAAACCCCGCAATTCGGCTTTCGGGTACCGTAGGGGCGGTGAGTACGACGTCGGCTCCGGCGCCGAGGTCGGACACGATGACTGGTCGTGCCATCGCCTGGCCTTCCAGGATTGCACGCTGCACGCCTTCCGGCTGTATTGCCGCCGAAACGACAACAGATGCCGCTGCAAAGGCGGCAGGCATGTCTGCGACCGGAGCGGCCATGCGGATCACATCCATTGTCCCAGTGGACAAGACCAGGTCCCAAAGTTCGCCTGTATAGCGCGTGCGGCCGCGGTCTTCGCCGACGAAGACGCACAAGAAATCCTTCAAACCCATTTCCTTGAGCCGCTTTACCGCTTTGACGACGACGTGATGACCTTTTCGCCGCAAGATGCGTCCCGTGATCAGGATGACTTTCGTCTCGCGCTTGACGCCCCATGCACTTCGTATTGTATCGATGCGTTCGCGCGTGACCTTGTCAGGATCGAAACGGTCGAGGTCAATGCTGCACGAAACTACGGCAATCTTGTTCCACGATGTGCCGTAGCGATCGTTGATCAGCTGTGCGATCTGTTCGCTTGACGCGATGACATGATCGGCACGTGCCATGATGCTGTTGTAAAAGTGCTTGAAGACGTTCTGCTCGCGGAAGCCTTTGTAGCAACTGGTCACAAGCGGTATTTGGCACAGACGCGCTGCGATAAATGCACTCCATGCGCCTGCACGGCCAAACGCGTGAATCACACGGCACTGCCGGTCTCGCGCCATTCGCGTCAGCTTGATCGCGTTGCGAAGCATCAGGAACGGATTATTGCTCGAGACATCGAGCGGGACGAATTCGCCACCGGCCGCCGTTATGTCGGTGACCAGGCGGCCAGCGCGTGACACGACGATGACGCGAAAACCAGCGCTCGCAAGAATGCGCACGAGTTCAACCGCGCCTGTATCGGCAGCACCGACGTCGAGAGTAGGCGCTACGACGAGGACCGAGCCGAGCGCGGTCTGAGTCGAGCGCTCAACAATGTGCGACTGCAGGTTCGGTTCGGGGACTGGTGCGGACAAACTCGACATGACATCCGTTGGTATTTAGCGGTGAGGTATAGACTTCACCAGCGAGCTGGGCAACGGCTGCGCATTGCCACGGCGGCGGTCTTCCTGCGAAAAGACATCCATGAATGAACCGCGTCTTACATCCATCGCTGTCGGCGGCCGATCTATCGCTGTACGCGAGCGCAAGGGCAGGAATCCCGGGCTTTTTTGGCTCGGCGGCTTCAAATCCGACATGAAAGGGACGAAAGCAGAAGCGCTCGACCGCTGGGCCGAAAGCGAAGGTCGCGGATGTTTACGCTTTGATTATTCCGGCCACGGCGAGTCAGGTGGTTCTTTCACGGACGGGACAATCGGGCGGTGGCTGGAAGAAACCCTTGCGGTCTATCTCTGTTTTACGCGCGGTCCGCAGCTAATCATCGGGTCATCAATGGGGGGCTGGCTGGCATTGTTGTTGGCCAGGGCTCTGGCAGCTCACAAAGACGGCGCACCGATCACCGGCATGGTGCTGATCGCGCCTGCGGTCGACTTTACTGAGGAACTGATGTGGAAGCAGTTTTCCACGGCAACCAGACGCGAGCTAGAAGAAAAAGGAATTTGGCTGCGGCCGTCGGAATACGGCGATGAGCCTTATCCGATCACACGCGGTCTCATTGAAGATGGGAGGAATTACTTGCTCCTCGGCGGGCTGATCGAAACCGGTTGCCCGGTTCATATTCTGCAGGGCGTGCAAGATCCGGACGTGCCCTGGCGGCACGCGGTCGAGCTGGTGTCCCGGTTTTCCCGAGACGACGTCGTGCTGACGTTGATCAAGGACGGTGATCATCGACTTTCACGGCCGGAAGACATCGAGCGGCTGATTGCTGCAGTGAAGGAATTTTAGCCGAGAGCCGCGGCCCATTCTTCCCGTACGGCTGCATCCGAATCCTTGTATCGTTGGGATAGCGCCGAAAACGTTTGGCGCGGCAGCAGTCTCGATAGCGCCCATACAGCGGCGCCGCGCACCAGCGGTGACGCGTCGTCGAGCAAACGCTCGGCTTCGCCAGCGAGTGAGGCGTCGCCTGAATTGCCGATGGCGATCAGCGCGTTGCGCACGAAACGGTCGCGGCCGGCACGCTTGACCGCGGTCTTGGAAAACATCGCGCGGAAGGCCGCATCGTCGAGGCGGACGAGCTCGCTCAATTTCGGCGCGCGCAGCGCCTCGCGCGCGGCGAATTTCGCGTCACGCGCGGTCTGCGCGAATTTGTTCCATGGGCAAACGGCAAGGCAATCGTCGCAGCCGTAGATGCGATTGCCGATCGCGGTCCGAAATTCGCGCGGAATCGGACCTTTATGCTCGATCGTGAGATAGGAAATGCAGCGCCGCGCATCGAGGTGGTAGGGCGCGGGAAAAGCCTTGGTCGGGCAAATATCGACGCAGGTGCGGCAATGCCCGCAATGGTCTTTGTCCTCAGCGTCGTAGGGCAGTTCGAGCGTCGTGAAGATCGCGCCGAGAAAGAGCCACGAGCCGTATTGGCGCGAGACGAGATTGGTGTGCTTTCCCTGCCAGCCGAGGCCGGCCTGCTGGGCGAGCGGCTTCTCCATGACCGCCGCCGTGTCGATGAAGACCTTGACGTCGCCGCCGCCATTTTCCACGAGCCAGCACGCGATCGTTTTCAGCCGCGGTTTGATAATCTCGTGATAATCCTCGCTGCGGGCATAGACGGAAATCGCGCCGCGGTCGCGCCGTTTCAGGATTGAAAGCGGGTCCTCCTCATCGGGACCGTAATTCAGTCCGAGCATGACGACGGAGCGAACCTCGCTCCACAGCGCACGCGGATCGCTGCGCCGCTCGGCAGTCGTCTTGAGCCAGTCCATCTCGCCATGGGCGCCGTCGGCGAGGAAAGTCTCGAGATGTTTTTTCGCCTCGGTGATGGAATCCGGCCGAGTTACGCCGACGACGCCGAAGCCTTGCGCGTGTGCTTCCGCGAGAAGCCCCGCCTTGATCGCGGCGGGGTCGCTCAAAAGTCGAGGTCTGCGTAGCTTTTCGACGGCGGCAGGCCCGCGAGCACGTCGGCCAGGATCGTCCGAAACGACGGGCGCGACTTTACGCGCGCGTACCAGTTCTTTGTCGCTTCGTCTTCGTTCCACGGCACTTCACCCAGATAGTCTGCAGCTGAAAGATGCGCCGCCGCTGCCAGGTCAGCCAGACTCAGCCGGTCACCTGCAAGCCAGTCGCGCGTGCGCACGAGCCACCCGATATAGGCTAAATGATAGCGGATATTGTGGCGCGCCGCGCGCAACGCATCAGTGTCCGGCGGACCGCCGCCCTGTTCCTGCGTCATGTGGCGCTTGAACGCGCGTTCGTGCACAAGCGGGCCGCTGACCTCGGCGTAAAACTTGTCGTTGAACCAATTTGCGAGCCGCCGCACTTCAACCCGGCGCCCTGCCAGGTCAGGCAGCAGGCGATCCTGTCCGCTCTGCGGATGGGCTTCCTCGACATATTCCGCGATCACTGTTGCGCCTGGAATTGGCGGCTGTCCCTCGGTGACGAGCACCGGCAGCTCCGCGGCTGGGTTGAGCAGCAGGAATTCTTCTCTGCGCTCCCAAAACCGTTCCTCCACGAGGCGGGCGGGAATACCGTACTCACCGAAAATCAGGCGCACGTAACGCGAACGGGGACATAGCGGGTGATGAAAAAGCGTCAGCATTGGCGCTCGATCTGGAACAGGCCCGTGGGAATCAACGCCGCACTATAGAAAGGCAGGACGTCGACGCAAATCGACAAAAAAATTTTCACGTTTTTTCGTTGCCAGTCACCCCACTTTGGGCCAAAAGCGCTGACCGGTTCATCGCCCGCACACACCATCCGCAAATTTCCGGAGCAGTTCATGCATCTCGACCTTATCAAGGCGGCAGTGCTTGGTATCGTCGAGGGTCTGACCGAATACCTTCCGGTGTCCTCTACTGGACATCTGCTCTTGATGGAGCACCTGTTCGGCTGGGGAGATGATTCCTTTGGTAAATCGTTTGCAATCCTGATCCAGCTTGGCGCTATTCTTGCGCTGCTTTCGATTTATTTCGGCCGGCTGTGGGCGTTAGCCAAGGCGATGTTCACGCAGTGGGAGGCAGCACGTTTCGTCATCGGGGTGCTCCTTGCCTTTTTGCCCGCTGCGGTCGTCGGTGCGCTCGCCTATCGCGTGATCAAATCATACCTGTTCGACGTGCGTGTCGTTTGCATTTCGCTCGTCGTCGGCGGGCTGGTCCTGCTCTGGGTCGATCGCATGAACCTGAAGGCGCGCCACCACGATGCGACCGCTTTCACCTTGCCGATGTATCTCGGCATCGGGATTATCCAGTGCATCTCGATGATACCCGGCGTGTCGCGCGCCGGAGCGACCATCGTGGGCGCCATGCTGTTCGGCGCTGATCGCCGTTCCGCCGCGGAATTTTCATTCTGGCTTGCAATGCCGACCATGGTCGGCGCGTTTGCGTACGAGGTCTATAAGAGCCGTGGCGATCTCGCCGTGAGCGCAAACGTCACGGTGGTTGCCGTCGGCTTCATCTTCTCATTCATCTTCGGATGGATCGTCGTCAAGACGTTCCTGGGCTACGTGCAGCGGCACAGCTTCGCGCTGTTTGCGTGGTGGCGCATTCTCGTAGGCGGCGCCGGCCTGTTTGCGCTCTATATTCTGTAGAACACCCGTCAGGCGACCCGGCTGCGGAATTGACCGGTCCTGCGAAACCGCCACAGATATGAGGGTACGATCGCTTCGATCGTCTCAGGCTCGATGCCGAGACCCTGCAGCGTACGCAGTTCGGCCTTTGCTGCGTCGGACACGACATTGTCTGCGCGGAGCAATTCCACCTGGTCCGGAGTCAGCGGCGGCTTAGGAAAATACTGCAGAACCGCAGCCTGCACCTTCGCAAGGAAGAAGGGCAGAGGCACCAGCAGCCGTTTGCGCTTGATTGTCCGGAGCACGAATTGCATGAGCTCCTTGAACGTCCGAACGTCGGGTCCGCCAAGTTCATAAATCGTGCCCGGGCGCGCGCCGCCGTCAACGGCATCGGCGATAGCCCGCGCAACGTCCCCGACGAACGCCGGCTGAAAGCGTGTCAGCCCGCCACCGATCAGTGGCAGCGCCGGCGAAAGGCGCGCAAGGGCAGCAAAGCGATTGAAGAAATCGTCCTCCGGCCCGAACAAGATCGAGGGCCGCATGATCGATGCCGACGGTTGCGCCGCCAGCACCAGCCTTTCGGCATCTGCCTTGGTGCGGGCATAGGCGCTCGGCGAATTCGGATCAGCGCCGATGGCCGACACATGGACCAGCCGGGCCCCGTGCGCACTCGCGGCCAATGCGATCTGCTCTGCGCCATAAGTGTGCACCGCCTGGAAACTCTGGCGGCCACGCTCGAACAAGAGTCCCACGAGGTTGACGAGCACCTGCGCATCACGCGCCGCGGCTTCAACCGAAGCGGCGTGACGCAGATTGGCCTGCACCGCGTGGATCTGCCCCACGCGACCCAGGGGTTGCAGATGTCCGGCAAGTTCAGGCCGGCGAACCGCCACCCGTATGCGATAATGACGTTTAGCCAGAGCACGGACCACGTGACGGCCGAGAAATCCCGATCCGCCGTAAACGGTGACGAGGGTGTCGTAAGGGCTGTGTGCGCTCATGCCGCTCTCAATTTTCGCGCGGAGATGCCTGGAAACCGGCCAATACAGGATCGCCCGAAGGCTGTACAGAGCCGGAAAACCCGTTCATTGACAAGCCGGAAGTGGCTCCGTATCTGGTCCCAACGAGCCCAGGTGGCGGAATTGGTAGACGCACTAGTTTCAGGTACTAGCGGTGAAAGCCGTGGAGGTTCGAGTCCTCTCCTGGGCACCATCCCCAAAATTGGGCTTTGATTTTTCTCAGACTTTTTTCAAAAAAGTTCCACTTGGTCATTCGGTGGGACAAGTTACTTTCACGATTTTGTCTCCAGCCAGATTGTAAAATCATCGTCATGCTTTTTGCTCTCGGCGCGCGAATGCACCGCCCCAATGTCCGCTTTCGAGGGTAAAGCGGACATCACCATTTTGCGGGGCGCATGTCTGCTTTTGCAGTCGCTATTGGGGGTAAAGCGGACATGACATTTTGCAACGCACATGTCTGCTTATGACCCAAAGCGGACATGACTGCCCGCGGGCCCCTCCCTTACGGTGTGCTACTTTAAGTTGGTACGATGCCTTGTCCTGAGCCTCGGGGGAGGCAATGCGACGGCGCGATAAAGTAGGCCGCAAAGCAGCTAAAACGCAACGCCATAAGACGTTGACTCGTCGCAATGTGCCAAAAAGCGCGCGCCGCCGCGAGTCGTCCGTTACCGGCTTGAACGAAAAGGTTACGCTGCTCGCGCACGAACGCGATGAGCTACTCCAGCAGCAAACCGCGACTGCCGATGTTCTTAAGGCAATAAGCCGCTCGGCATTCGATCTCAAAACGGTATTGGATGCCCTAATCCAGGCAGCCGCCCGGCTGTCCGAGGCAGATCACGGCACGATCTCCCGCGAGCGAGACGACGCGTACCAACGCATCGCAGCTTTCGGCTACCCCGACGAATTTAAGGAGTACGTCAGAACTGTGCCGGTCATTCCGGAGCGTGGCAGAGCAGTGGGACGTGCCCTGCTTGAGGGTAAGATCGTGCATATCCCCGACGTGTTGGCGGATCCCGAATATACTTTTATTGAGGGACAGAAGTTGGGTGACTTTCGTACCGCCCTCACCGTTCCGATGTTACGCGATGGAAGAACGATTGGAGTTCTGGGCTTAACCCGTCGCGAAGTCCGACCGTTCACCGACAAGCAGATCGAGCTGGTCACGACCTTTGCCGATCAGGCTGCGATCGCCATCGAGAACGCGCGCCTGCTCAACGAACTGCGCGAGTCGCTAGAGCAACAGACCGCGGCGTCGCAGGTTCTACAGGTTATCAGTTCGTCGCCTAGCGAGCTTGAAGCAGTCTTTCAGACGATATTGGAAAACGCCACGCGCATCTGCGAGGCTAAATTCGGCGTGATGTACCGGTTCGATGATGCTTTTCACCCTGCAGCAATGCTCAACGCGCCAGGGCCGCTTGCTGAATTCATTCGGCAGCGTGGTCCATTCCTGCCACCGGCTGGAACCCCCCTCGATCACCTCTTGCAAACCAAAACGCTGATCCATATCGCCGACGTGTCAGCAGCGGCAGTTCACCACAGTGCGCCCTCCAGACTGGGTGGCGCGCGCTCCTTTGTTGCGGTGCCGTTGCTAAAAGAGAATAAGCTGATAGGCGCAATCATCATTTATCGGCAGGAGGTCCGCCCGTTTAGTGCCAAGCAGATCGAACTGGTCAAAAACTTCGCATCACAAGCCGTCATTGCCATCGAGAATACGCGCCTGCTCAGTGAGTTGAGGCAATCGCTGGAACAGCAGACCGCGACTTCGGAAGTGCTGCGCGTCGTCATAAGCAGATCGGCGACGGACCTTCAGCCTGTTTTTGAGACAATCGCCCACAACTCCGCAAATCTGTGCGGAGCCACGTACGGGATCGTATACCGCTTTGACGGAGAGATGATCATACCCGTGGCCCACCATAATCTCGACCAAGCGGCGATCGACGCCTGCCATCAAATGTTTCCAATGCGGCTAAACACCGGGTCATTTGTAGGGCGGACCATTCTTGCGCACGACGTGCTTCATATTGCGGACGTTGCAGCGGAGCCGAATGACACCTACTCCGAAACTCGCCAAGCGCTCGGTATTCGGACGTATCTCGCTGTGCCAATGCTGCGGGACGGAAACCCGATCGGTGCCATCGCTTTGTACCGTAGGGAAGTCGGACTTTTCTCTGATCGGCAAATCGAGCTGGTCAAGGCGTTTGCTGACCAAGCGGTGATAGCGATCGAGAACGCGCGACTGCTCAATGATCTCAACAGGCTGAACCAACAGCTTGAGCAGCGCGTAACCGATCAAGTGAGCGAAATCGAGCGTATGAGTAGACTGCGACGTTTCCTTCCGCCTCAGGTAGCCGATCTGATCGTTGCATCCGGAGCGGAGAAGCAACTCGAAAGCCATCGTCGGGAAATTACGGCTCTATTCTGCGATCTACGTGGCTTCACTGGCTTCTCAGAAAAGTCGGACCCCGAAGACGTTATGGCGCTGTTGCGTGAGTATCATGCGGCGATCGGCGAGATCATCATCAAATATAGCGGCACGCTTGAACATTACGCAGGGGACGGGGTGATGGTGTTCTTCAATGATCCAATTCCTGTCGAAAACCCGGCCCTACAGGCCGTACAGACGGCGCTTGAGATGCGCATGGCGATTGAAGCGTTGACGGAGAAATGGCGTCGGCTGGGGCATGAGCTTGGCTTTGGCGTCGGTATCGCGCACGGATTTGCGACGCTCGGCACCATTGGCTTTGAGGGACGTTTCGATTACGCCGCCATCGGAACGGTATCAAACGTGGCATCGCGGCTTTGCGACGAAGCCAAGCCAGGGCAAATCTTGATTAGTCCTCGTGTCTTGATGGCCGTTGAAGATGCCGTAAACGTCGAACCAGTTGGCGATTTTGCGCTTAAGGGCATTAGCCGCCCCGTGGCGGCCTACAATGTACTTTCCGCCGTAT
>DASSYU010000245.1:0-11127 GCA_035703125.1 Pseudolabrys sp.
GACGCCAAGCCGCTTCCGGCCCGTGATCCCAAGGGCATCGCCGGCAAGATCGGCGAGATCGTCGTGGTCGACGCCGACAGCTTCACGGTCGTCTCCGCCGATGGCCGCTTCAAGGTCACGCGCGTCCAGCCCGCCGATGGCAAGAAAATCGATGCCGGCGAATGGGCGAAAGCCGCGAATATCGCCGTGAAAGCAAGGTTCACCTGACTCGCCGCATTTTCCGTTTCCCGCCCTCCCGTTTCTCTTTCTTTTGATGGATCGTTTCCCATGCCTGCCTCGCAACATCAGAATCCGAAGTCCGACATCGAAATCTCGCAGACCGCACAAAAGCGGCGGATCCTCGACGTCGCAAAAGAGAAGCTCGGCATCGCGCCGGAAAATCTCGAGCCTTACGGCCACTACAAAGCCAAGGTGTCGATGGACTTCATCAATTCCCTCAAGGGCAAGAAAGACGGCAAGCTGATCCTGGTGACGGCGATCACGCCGACGCCCGCCGGCGAAGGCAAGACCACGACGACGGTGGGGCTGACCGACGCCCTTAATCACATCGGCAAGAAGGCGATGCTTTGCCTGCGTGAGCCGAGCCTTGGTCCCTCGTTTGGGATGAAAGGCGGCGCCGCTGGCGGGGGCTACGCCCAGGTCGTGCCGATGGAAGACATCAACCTGCATTTCACGGGAGATTTCCACGCCATCACCTCGGCGCATAACCTGCTGTCGGCACTGATCGACAACCACATCTATTGGGGCAATGCGCTCGGCATCGACTCGCGCCGCGTCACGTGGCGCCGGGTCATGGACATGAACGACCGCGCGCTGCGCGAGATCGTCTGCTCGCTCGGCGGCGTGGCCAACGGCTATCCGCGAGAGGCCGGTTTCGATATCACAGTCGCTTCGGAAGTGATGGCAATCTTCTGTCTCGCCAAGAATCTCGACGACCTCAAGGAACGGCTTGGCAACATCATCGTTGCCTATACGCGCGACCGAAAGCCGGTTCGCGCACGCGACCTCAAGGCGCATGGCGCCATGACGGCATTGCTTAAGGAGTCCCTCGGGCCGAATTTGGTGCAGACACTGGAAGGCACGCCCGCGTTTATTCACGGCGGTCCCTTTGCCAATATTGCGCACGGCTGCAACTCGGTGCTGGCGACCACGACCGCTCTCAAGCTCGCCGACTATGTCGTGACGGAGGCGGGCTTCGGCGCCGACCTTGGCGGTGAGAAATTTATTGACATCAAATGCCGCAAGGCTGGCCTTACTCCCGATTGCGTGGTGCTGGTCGCCACCATCCGTGCGCTCAAGATGCACGGCGGCGTCAAGAAGGAAGATCTCAAATCCGAGAACCTGAAGGCGCTGGAGGCCGGCATGGCCAACCTGCAGCGGCACGTCGAGAATGTGAAGAAATTCGGCCTGCCGGCGGTCGTCTCGATCAATCGTTTCTCAGCCGATACCGAGGCCGAGATCGCGCTTGTGAAGGAGAAGTGCAAGGCGCTCGGCGTCGAGGCGCTGATGGCCGATCACTGGGCGATGGGCGGAGCTGGTGCGGCCGACGTGGCCAAGACGGTGGTAAAGGTGATCGACGAGGGGAAGAGCAAGCTCAAGTTCCTCTATCTCGACGAAACCCCGCTGTTCGAAAAGATCGAGACGATTGCGCGTGAAATCTACCGCGCGAAGAACGTGACTGCCGACAAATCTGTGAAGGACCAGCTCAAGAGTTGGGAGGAAATGGGTTACGGTAAGCTGCCAATTTGCATCGCCAAGACCCAGTACTCGTTCTCGACCAATCCGGATGCCAAGGGCGCGCCGGCTGACCACAGCATCAATGTGCGCGAGGTGCGGCTGTCCGCCGGTGCCGAATTCGTGGTGGCAATCTGCGGCGAGATCCTCACGATGCCGGGCCTGCCGAAAGTGCCGTCGGCTGACTCGATCGACGTCAAGGACGGCAAGATCGTCGGCTTGTTCTAAAGGCCGCTTCGACGATGCAGGAATCAAAAGGGTCCGAGAAATCGGGCCCTTTTGCGTCGGGCGGTGCGGGTGTCGCGCCACAGTTGTGTACGAATTTCCTAAAATTTTTCGTTTTTTTTGACCGGTTGCGTACAGCGAGTTTTCGCACCTTTGCGGTAGGTTGCTACCCGCTCCGGTCGCGCGATCAACCGCGTCGCCGGGGGCGGCGTCCAAATTTCATTGAGTTGCAAAGAACTTGCCATGACAATGAGCACCGCATCCAACACAGCTACCGCGCTTGTCGAAAGCCGTTCGCTCCTCGATGAGCTGATCAGCCCGGTCGCCGGCGCGACCGCCAAGCATCGCCTCAGGATCATTGATCGGGTCGCCGATCTGTTTGCGGCCGGCTCGCGCAGCTACTCCGATGAACAGATTTCCCTGTTCGATGACGTGTTGCGCCGATTGACGGCTGACATCGAGGTGAAGGCGCGCGCCAAGCTCGCGTATCGGCTGGCGGTCATCGACAAAGCCCCGCCGGTGCTCATCCGCTCGCTCGCGTTCGACGATGCAATCGAGGTTGCGGAGCCCGTCCTTATCCATTCCGAGCGCCTGACCGACGACGACCTCGTTGAAAATGCCACCACCAAAAGCCAGGACCACCTCTATGCCATCGCCCAACGCCTGAAACTGAGCGAAAAGGTGACGGATGTCCTGGTCGAGCGCGGCGATCAGCGTGTTGTCCATAAAGTCGTGAAGAATAATGGCGCGCGGTTTTCTCTCGCCGGCTTCGGCAAGCTCACCACCCGTGCCCGCTACGACCGCAAGCTGACCTTGGCTCTCGGCGAGTGCAGCGATCTCCCGCGGCAATATTTCCTCAAGCTGCTGGAAGCGGCCTCGTCGAAGGTTCGCGCCAAGCTGGAGGCCGCTAATCCGCAGCTGGTCGCGGCCATTCGCGATACCATCGACGACGTCGCGACCGCGATGCAACACGAGGTCCGCAAGGGTTCCCGCGCGCATGCCGTTGCCGTTCGCGAAGCGAAGCGCCGTTTCAATGTCCGGCCCATCACCGAGGCCAGCGTTCACGGCCCCGCCCACGCGCAGGATTTCGAAAAAACTGTGGTTGCGCTCGCCCGCCTGGGCGTTTTCCCCGGCGCTTTGCTGGACGAGGGTGAGGACATGCTGTTGCTCCTGGCCAAGGCGGCCGGCTGCTCGTGGACAACGGCGCGCGAAATGCTCGTCATGTTCGCTGCGAACCGGGATCTTCAGGCCGATGACATCACCGTGGCGTTTGAGCGCTATCGCAAGCTCAGCCAGCAGACTGCGCGCAACATCGTCACGTTTTACGAGCGGCGGATGAAACTTCGCGCGGCAGCGAACAAGAGCAAGGGCAAGAGCGCGCGCGGGCAGAAGGGCAAAAACCGCAGCGAAGGCGACAACCTCGTCAACCTGCCGTCACCCTCGATCGTTCCCGTCTAGTTGCCAATTTGTCGAGACTGGGCGATCAATAAGGTCAGCCCGACAGTTGCGGAGCGAGACGGCGTGCTTCCGCCACCAAAGCAGCGGTGATCGGTGTCATCGGTTCGCGCTGCGGCACCACCAGACCGATCGTTTGTACGGCCTTTGGCTGCGTGATCGGAATGGCGCGGATCGTATCGGTCAAACCCAAAGTATCGGCAATCTTGGCAGGCATGACGCTGGCCCATCGGCCGGTGCGCACATGTGAGTAAAGCAAAATCATCGAATCAGATTCCAACGTTGGTCGGGATTCACCGCCTGCTCCCTTGAGGAGGCGATCGATGATGCGGCGATTCTGCATGTCCGGTGTCAGCAAACACAAAGGCACCTGCGCAACCTCGGCCCAGGTCACGGAATCGCGATTGCCAAGAGGTGCGTCGGCTGACGTGAGCAAGCAATAGTGCTCGAGATACAGAGGCACGTTGCTGACGCGGCCAATTGGCTCGTTCTCCAGGTAAGTAATTCCGGCGTCGATCTCGAGGTTGTCCAGAAGGTCCAGGATCTCGATCGATGTCCGGGAGTAGATGGTGAACTGAACATTGGGGTGCTTTTCGCGGTATGGCGTCGTGAGCGCGGCCACCATTGCGAGCGCCGTCGGAATTGCAGCAAGACGCAGACGCCCGGACAAGCCGAGTTTTAAAGAATTGATTTCCTCTCGCATGGTGCGGCTGTCGCCGACGATGCGTCTTGCCCATTCGAGGACGCGCTGGCCTTCGGGAGTGAAGCCCTGAAAGCGTGAGCCCCGGTTGACCAGCAAGACGCCCATTTGTTCTTCGAGTTGCTTCACCCCAGCGGAAAGCGTGGGTTGCGTGACGCCGCAGGCTTCCGCCGCGTGTCCGAAGTGTTTTTCACGCGCGAGAGCCAGTATGAACTCAAGCTTGTCGATCACGTGTTTTAGCCCTTAGAAATCATGATGTTAGTATAGAGTCTGCGCCGATTAGTTGCTAAAGAAATAAGCAGTAACGCATCTAATATTGATAGAAAGTCTCTATCAAGCCATACCGACCAGGGGATTGTCTCCTTGCGGGAACGGCTTCAAATCGTGCCTGAGGTAAGGCAATGAACATCCAAAATCCGCCACGGGCAGGCACCAACGGAACTGGCGGCCGCCGGCGGCCGCCGCGCACGCCCAAGGGGCGCCAGATCGACCCGCAGGCACTCGAAGAGATTCGCGCCCTGCTGACGGATAAGTCGCGCCGTCGCGACTTGCTGATCGAACACCTGCATCTCATTCAGGATCATTACGGCTATCTTTCCGCGGCGCATCTCGCGGCGCTTGCGTCCGAAATGAAGATGGCGCTGACCGAAGTTTATGAGGTCGCGACTTTCTACGCGCACTTCGATGTCGTGAAGGAAGGCGAGCGGTCGCCGCCGGCGGTTACTGTGCGCGTGTGCAACTCGCTGTCGTGCGCAATGGCCGGCGCCGAAAAGCTCATGAAGGATTTGTCGGGCAAGCTCGGACGCGGAGTGCGCGTCGTGCATGCGCCCTGCATGGGCGGCTGCGATCGCGCGCCGGTCTGCGCGGTAGGCCATGTCCAGACCTTCAAGGCGACGATCGATTCCGTAACCGCTGCCGTGAAGGCTAAACCGCACGCACACGCGTGGAAGCCTGACGTCGATTTTGCCGCGTACCGGAAGGCTGGCGGCTACACGCTTCTGAAAAGTTGCCTGACCGACAAGCGCACACGTGACGAGCTGATCAAGATCGTGAGCGATGCGGGACTGCGTGGCCTCGGCGGCGCGGGTTTTCCGACCGGCCGCAAATGGGCGCTCGTGCGCGCGGAACCGGCGCCGCGCATGTTTGCGGTCAATGCCGACGAAGGGGAGCCCGGCACGTTCAAGGATCGCCACTATCTCGAACGCGATCCGCACCGTTTCATGGAAGGCGTGTTGATCGCCGCCTGGGTGGTCGAGGCGCACGAGACATATATCTACATTCGCGACGAATACCCTGAGCTGCGGCTGCTGCTTGCCGATGAAATCGCCAGGGTCGAAAACGCGGGCTTGTCGCCGCATACCAAATTGCATCTACGGCGCGGCGCCGGCGCGTATATCTGTGGTGAAGAGTCGGCGATGATTGAATCGATCGAAGGCAAACGCGGGTTGCCGCGGCATCGTCCGCCTTATGTCGCGCAGGTTGGTTTGTTCGGGCGTCCGACGCTGGAGCAGAATGTCGAGACCATGTTTTGGATCCGCGACATCATCGAGAAGGGCGCCGAGTGGGCGACGTCGCAGGGCCGCCACGAGCGCAAGGGCTTCCGGAGCTTTTCGGTCTCCGGCCGCGTGAAGAATCCGGGCGTCAAGCTGGCGCCGGCCGGCATCACCATGCGCGAGCTGATCGACGAGTTCTGCGGCGGCATGCAGGACGGTCACGCGTTCAAGGGTTACCTCCCGGGCGGACCATCCGGTGGGATCCTTCCGGCATCGATGGCTGACATTCCGCTCGATTTCGGAACCCTCGAAAAATACGGCTGTTTCGTGGGGTCGCACGCGGTTGTGATCCTCTCCGGCAAGGACGATATGAAGGCAGCCGCATTGAATCTGATGCAGTTCTTCGAGGATGAGAGCTGCGGCCAATGCACGCCCTGCCGGGTCGGGACCGAGAAGGCGGCCAAGCTGATGGCCAAGGGTCCGTGGGACGTGAAGCTGCTCGAAGAGCTGTCGACCGCCATGCGCGATGCGTCCATTTGCGGGCTTGGCCAGGCGGCGCCGAATCCGCTGCTGTGCGTGATTAAATATTTTCCGGATGAATTGACCAAGCCATTGGGAAGCTGGTGATCATGGCTGATAAGAACGGCACAGACGCAACCGTGAAATTCACGCTCGACGGCAAAGAGGTCGAGGCGTTGCCGGGCGAGACCGTCTGGCAGGTGGCAAACCGGCAGGGTATCGAAATTCCTCATCTGTGCTATTCGCCCGAGCCCGGTTATCGCGCCGACGGCAATTGCCGCGCCTGCATGGTCGAGATCGAAGGCGAGCGCGTGCTTGCCGCCAGCTGCGTCCGCAAGCCGTCGGAAGGCATGCAAGTGAAGGCGACCTCCGACCGCGCCAAGACCGCGCGGCAGATGGTCTTCGAGCTCTTGGTCACGGATCAGCCCGAGCGCGCGACCTCGCATGACCCGCAGTCCAAGTTCTGGAGCTGGGCCGACCGGATGGGCATCGATGTCGGTCGCTTCCCCGAGCGCGAAAAAATGCCGGCGTCCGACCGCAGCCACCCCGCTATGGCCGTCAACTTCGACGCCTGCATCCAGTGCAATCTCTGCGTCCGCGCCTGCCGCGAAGTGCAGGTCAACGACGTCATCGGTATGGCGGGCCGCGGCCACGGCGAGAAGATCGTCTTCGATTTTGACGACCCTATGGGCCAATCCACTTGCGTTGCATGCGGCGAATGCGTGCAAGCGTGCCCGACCGGTGCACTGATGCCGGCGACTTTGGTCAACGACAAGAATGTCCGTACCGAGTTTCCCGACCGCCAGGTGCACAGCGTTTGTCCTTACTGTGGCGTCGGATGCCAGCTCACTTATCACATCAAGAATGACAAGCTGCTTTACGTCACCGGCAAGAATGGGCCCGCGAACGAAAATCGCCTCTGCGTGAAGGGCCGCTTCGGCTTCGACTACGTGCACAATCCGCAACGGCTGACCAAGCCGATGATCCGGAAAGAGGGAGTGCCGAAGGTAGTGCACGAACTCATCGATCCGAAGAACCCGTGGACGCATTTCCGCGAGGCGACATGGGAAGAAGCGCTCGAGAAGGCCGCCTCTGGCCTGAAGAAGATCCGCGACCGCGACGGGTCGAAGGCGCTCGCCGGCTTCGGCTCCGCCAAATGCTCGAATGAAGAGGCCTACCTGTTCCAGAAGCTGGTGCGCGCCGGCTTCGGCACCAACAACGTCGACCACTGCACGCGGCTTTGCCACGCCTCGTCGGTCGCGGCGCTGCTTGAAGGCGTCGGATCGGGCGCGGTGTCGGCAACCTTCAATGAAGTGAAGAACTCCGACGTCATCATCGTCATCGGCGCCAACCCGACCGAGAATCATCCGGTCGCGGCGACTTTCTTCAAGCAGGCCGCCAAGCGTGGCGCCAAGCTGATCGTGATGGATCCGCGCGGCCAGGCGCTCAAGCGTCACGCCTGGCGCATGATGCAGTTCAAGAACGGCGCTGACGTGGCGATGCTCAACGCCATGCTCAACGTCATCGTCACCGAGAAGCTTTACGATCAGCAATACATCCAGACCTATGTCGAAGGCTTCGGGCCGTTCTCCGAGAGCATCAAGGAGTTCACTCCGGAGGAAATGGCGCCGATTTGCGGTATTCCCGCCGACACGCTGCGCGAGGTGGCGCGCACTTACGCGCGCGCCGAAAGCGCCATCATCTTCTGGGGCATGGGCGTGTCGCAGCACACGCACGGCACCGACAATGCACGCTGCCTGATCGCGTTATCGCTGATCACCGGCCAGATCGGCCGTCCAGGAACCGGTCTGCATCCGCTGCGCGGCCAGAACAACGTGCAGGGCGCATCCGACGCCGGCCTCATCCCGATGTTCTTCCCCGACTACAGGTCGGTCGAGAACCCGGAAATCCGCGCCAAGGTCGAGAACTTATGGAAGGCCAAGCTCGATCCGAAAAAGGGTCTCACGGTGGTCGAGATCATGGATGCGGTTCATGCCGACACGATCAAGGGCATGTACATCCTGGGCGAAAACCCGGCGATGTCGGACCCCGATCTCAACCACGCGCGCGAGGCGCTGGCGCATCTCGAGCACCTCGTGGTGCAGGACCTCTTCCTGACCGAGACCGCCGTCTATGCCGATGTGGTTCTGCCGGCTTCGGCCTGGCCGGAGAAAGACGGCACCGTCACCAACACCAACCGCCAGGTCCAGATGGGCCGCGCGGCGCTGCCGTTGCCGGGCGATACGAAGCTCGACTGGTGGATCACGCAGGAAATCGCGCGGCGTATGGGTCTTGACTGGAACTACAAGCACCCGGGTGAGGTCTATACCGAGATGGCATCGTTGATGCCGTCGCTCGACAACATTCCGTGGGAGCGGGTCGAGCGGGAAAGCGCCGTGACCTATCCGGCCGATGCAATCGACAAACTGGGTCGCGATGTGGTGTTCGACAAGGGCTTCCCGCGTCCGGGCGGCTTCGGCAAGCTTGTTGCAGCCAAGCTGCAGCCGCCGAATGAAACCCCGGATCACGAATATCCGTTCATTCTCACCACCGGCCGGCAGCTCGAGCATTGGCACACCGGTGCGATGACGCGGCGCGCATCCGTGCTCGACGCGCTGGAACCGGCGGCCGTTGCGTCGCTTTCGCGCGGCACCTTCACGAAACTCGGCATCAAGCCTGGCGACATGGTGCGCGTGACCACGCGACGCGGCACTGTCGAGCTCAATTCGCGTCAGGACGACGGAATTCCGGACGGCGTCGTGTTCATCCCCTTCGCCTATGTCGAGGCGGCGGCGAACATCCTCACCAATCCGGCGCTCGATCCGTTCGGCAAGATTCCCGAATTTAAGTTCTGCGCAGCGAAGGTGGAGGCTGCCAGCCCGCGGATGGAAGCGGCAGAGTAGGGAAATCACATAGTTAGTTAACGGACTTATGGCCGGATTTTTCCGGCCATTTGTTTTCGGTCCGCAGCGTCGGTTGCCAGGCGGTATTGCCTGGGCGTGAAAAATACTGTTCGACTCCTGCGGGGTCGATCTTTTGGGCACGCGTCATGACATGGGTGCTTGATCGGGTCGGGCGGCACATCGCTGCCTATCTGCAGAGGCCTGCGCCCGGTTACGAGCCGTTTACGCCGGCCGATCCGACGGCATTGCAGGCCCTGATCAAGCCCGGCGACATTTTGCTGATCGAAGGCCGCACGCATATCGCAGGCGTGATCAAATACCTGACCCAGTCGACATGGTCGCACGCGGCGCTCTACGTCGGGCCGGTCGATGGCCAGGTCACATCGAAGGGTGAGCCATGCGACTTGGTGGAGTCCAACCTGGAGGCGGGCATCATCTCCGTGCCGCTGTCCACATATTTTGACTATCACACCCGCATCTGCCGTCCCGTGGGCCTTTTGCCCGAGGACCGGCAGGCCGTGTGCGAATACGCGATCGAGCGCATCGGGCTGCAATACGACCTCAAGAACATCGTCGATCTCGGCCGCTACCTGGTGCCGCTGCCGGTGCCGCAACGTTTCCGCCGCCGCATGATCGCACTCGGCTCGGGCGATCCCACCAAGCTCATCTGCTCCGCGCTGATCGCGGAGGCTTTCGCCGCTGTCGGCTACCCAATTTTGCCGGCGATCGAACACGTCGAAAGCGCGCAGGCGCGACGCGAGATCTATCACATCCGCCACAGCTCGCTTTATGCTCCGCGCGATTTCGACATCTCGCCTTACTTCGCGATCATCAAGCCGACGATCGAGATGGGCTTCGACTACAAGAAAATTGCCTGGGCGCCGCGGGACGCCACCGCCGGATTGCCACCGCCGCATCATCATCATCCACGAGCCTCTTGACTATATTCCTAAGGTATGTATTCCTAGGCTTATCCCGCCCCGTTACCGAGGGGTGTCTGATCAGCGTCTCCAGACGCGGGGCGGGGAGCGGTGGCCGGGACATGACCTTGCATCGGAGATGCGGTGCGGGGGCCCGGCGGTCCAAGCCGCGCCTGTCCGGGCGAGGGCCCGTCGCACGCCGCAGGCTCGTGACGGCCGGTAGGTGGAATGCTTCGGTCACAGAAGCGCCGCCGAGTGCCTGGCCTGAACACGGTGGAATTTCCTCACGGAGCTAAGCGCGACCACCGGGGAGGGTGCGGAGCAAGCCTATAAACACCGCGCGCGGGACGCCCTGGGTTTGGCGGACTTGCGGCACGCTTTGCCGATCATTCGAACCAGAGCGAAAGGCGAGGCACACAGGACTTCGACAAGCCTCGATGTCGCGAGGCGTCGAGGCCCGCGGGTCCAATTGGACCCCTGGCGTCCCGCGCGCCCTCGGTTGGGGCGGGCGGCAATAGAGCAAAGAAGACGGGCCTGTCCGGGGCCTCGATAAAGAATACGGGCGATGGCGCTTGGGCGGTGAGATGCCGCACAAAGCAGTCTCGGGTATAACGACTCCATGCGCGTGAACGGCAGGCTCTACCGCACAATCTGGCTCGCGGACGACGGCAGAACGGTCCGGATTATTGACCAGACCCTGCTGCCGCACCGGTTCGAGATCGTCGATCTGCGCGATCTGGCTGCCGCCGTGACCGCGATCAAAACCATGCAGGTGCGCGGCGCGCCTCTCATCGGCGCTGCGACCGCTTACGGCATTTGCCTGGCAATGGCGGCCGACGCATCGGATCAATCGCTCGATCGCGCATACGATGAGCTGCTGGCGAGCCGTCCGACCGCGGTGAATTTGCGCTGGGCGCTTGATGTAATGCGGTCCCATCTTCGCAATCGCCGACGCGAGGAGCGCGTCGAAGCGGCGTACCGGCGCGCCGCTGAGATCTGCGCGGAAGACGTCGCAATCAATGCCGCCATTGGCGATTACGGCCTGGAAATCCTGCGCAACGCCGCCGCGAAAAAATCCGGCAAGGACCCGCTCAACGTGCTCACCCATTGCAACGCAGGCTGGCTTGCAACGGTCGACTGGGGCACGGCCCTGGCGCCGATCTATAAGGCGCACGACA
>DASSYU010000270.1:0-5956 GCA_035703125.1 Pseudolabrys sp.
CTATGTCGATGGCTGCCGACGACGCCGTTCCCCCGAGAACCTTGCGGGGTCTGCGTCCGCTTCCCCAGCTCATCTTCAGCTCGCGCTGGCTGCAACTGCCGCTTTATCTCGGGCTCATCGTGGCGCAGGGCGTCTATGTCATCCTGTTCATGAAAGAGCTCTGGCACCTTGTTCTTGGCGCCATGAACCTTACCGAGCAGGAGATCATGCTCGTCGTGCTCGCTTTGATCGACGTGGTGATGATCTCCAATCTGCTGATCATGGTGATCGTCGGCGGATACGAGACATTCGTGTCGCGCCTCGAGCTGGAACGGCATCCCGACCAGCCGGAGTGGTTGTCGCACGTCAATGCCAGCGTGCTGAAAATCAAGCTCGCCATGGCGATCATCGGCATTTCCTCGATCCATCTGCTCCGCGTGTTCATCTATGCGGGCTCGCTCGGAAAGCCCGACGCGCCATACACCGAAACCGGCGTGATGTGGCAGGCGCTGATTCACGGTCTCTTCGTGCTCTCGGCGATCGGAATTGCCTATGTCGAGCACATCAGTCAGGCCGCTTATGCGAGGGCGAGGCCGCACTAACTTGAGTGCCCGCTTCCGCCTGATGATCTGAACCTCTAATCTCGGCGGGACGAGGAAGTTCCGCCATGAACAAGCCGATCCGCGCGTCAAAGAAGCCCTTCGTTCTCGAAGAGGCGACGATCGACGAGCTGCATGCCGCGATCAAGGCGGGGGAGACCACCTGCGTCGATGTCGTAGAGCATTACCTCGCGCGCGTGCGCGCATTTAACGGCACATCGAACCTGCTGGTTACGAAAGACGGCGCGCCCATCCCCGAAGTGCCCGGTACCGTGCGGGGCGGAGCGCCGCTGAAATTTCCCACACAAACCGTGAAAGCATCGGAATTGCTGCCCGATCTCGACAACTACAAAGGTCCGCCGCTTGAGTTCGGTCGCATGGAGGCGACCGCGTCCGATCCTTCGGTGCAGCAGCAGTTCGGGCTGACCGTCGGCCAGCCGAACGCCGGTCAGGTCAATGCGCTGGCGACGCTCAACATTCGCGGTGAACGCTCGGTGACGTGCCGTGGCGATTTCGATCTGCATCCCTCGAAGGGGCCGTTGCCGAAGGGCGCGCCGCCGGTGTGCGAATACTTCCGGCATCTGCCCGATGCGCTCGAACGCGCGGCGGAGCTCGATGCCGCCTATGGCCGCAATCCCGACCTCGAGAAGATGCCGATGTATGGTGTCGTTTTCTCGTTCAAGGATCCGTTCGACACCAAGGACATGCGCTCGACCGGCGGCGGCGACGCCCATTACGACATCGATTTCCCGGCCCGCGACCACGTTTTGGTGGAGCAGCTGCGCGACAAGGGCGCAATCATCTTCGCCAAGGCGGTGAACACTGAATATAACGGCCGGCCGGACGATCCCGGCGGGCCACACAAGCCGGACAAGGTTCTCACATCAACCCTCGGTTATCAGCGCAGCACCTGGGCCGGGAACCCCTCCAATCCCTATGACACGACGCGCGCGGCGTCTCTTGGCTCGAGCTCCGGCTCCGGCGCCTCGGTATCCACCAACATGGTGATGTGCAGCCTGGGCGAGGAAACCCGCGCGTCCTGCCGCGGCCCGGCCAATCACAATGCGGTCGCGCTCATCCTTCCGCACAAGGCCCTGCTCGGATTCGACGGGGGTGCGATCGGCGCCGATATCCATGTCGACCGGTCCGGCATTCTCGCGCGCACGATTGGTGATGCGGCCAGGGTGCTCGATGCGCTCAAAGACCCCGCGCAGGGCTATTACGATCCGCGCGACCCCTTCACGACGGTGCCGCGCTCTTCCGTGCTCGACAACTATGCGCGTCACACCAGGCCCGCCGACTCATTGAAAGGCCTGCGGATCGGCGTCATCCGCGAGTCGATGACCGCGCGTCCCGGCAATTTGACGGAAGTGCCGATCACGACCGCGGCGGCGCAGGAAATCAAGTCGGTCCTCGGCAACAAGCTCGGCGCGACATTGGTCGAGTCGTCAGATCCGCTCTGGAAGCGCGATCCAGATATCGAGCAGATGACGGTTGACTACCGTGTCGCGCTTGCGCGGCTGGTGCCGGTCTTCATGCCCGATATCCTGTTCCGGCTTACCGGCGACGGACAGCCCGTGTTCAAGGAATTCGCGGCCGCGATCCGGCCGGCCGAGTTCGAGCCGGGAAAGGTCTTCGGATCCGGCACGATGAAGCCCATCGACTACATGCTCGACATGGCCGAGGGCCGCATTCCGCCGCCTTCCAATCTCGATCTCGCCACGGTCCAGCATCAGGCGCCGCAGACGGCGTTCCGTTTCCACATCAATCAGTACCTGTCGCGCCGCGCCGCCGATTGGAAGGCCAAAGGCTTCATCGAAACGCTTATCGATTTCGCCGAACTCAACAAGCGCTCGAAATTCTGGGGCGACGACCAGCGCGCGAGCTGGCTGAACTGGGACGAAGTCGCCGATCTGCGCAATCCGCTCGGCGAACGGCAGAACATCACCGAGCGCATCATGCTGCGCGAGCTTTTGCGCCGCGTCGATATGATGGTGATGCTGGAAAACCGGCTCGATGTGCTGGTCAGGCTTCACACGCCCTGGCCACCGGGCAAAATCGGCGGAGCCGGACAGGGCTTTCGCAACAACCTGACGCTCGAATCGCTGAGCGGTCCGAATGCCGGGCTTACCGAGGTGCTCATACCGGCGGGCTTCGTGACCACGGTCTACGACCCGGTCTATCAGCTCAGCGCCGATGGAAAATCGTACCTTCACGTCCCGTCGAACAAGGCGACCACGATCCCAGAGCCCGGCCTGCCGTTTTCGCTGGTATTTCGCGCCGAGCCGGGCAAGGAAGACGTCTTGCTTCAAGTCGCCGCATGCTATGAAGCCGCTTCGCGCCGGCGCATTCCGCCGCCTGCATTCGGCCCGCTCCCGGTGGAGCAGCGCGCCCGTTCGGACTAGTTTGGCGGCATGACTGGACGCACCGTTATCGTCTTTGTGTGGCTGCTGCTCTCGGTCGTGTCCGCCCGTGCCGATGCCGCATTCGATCGCTGGCTTCAGACGGTGTGGCCTGACGCTCAGGCGCTCGGCGTCTCGCGCGCGACCTTCGATGCGGCGGTGCGCGGTCTCGATCCTGATTTCTCGCTTCCCGATCTTGCCATTCCGGGCAAGCCCGAGAAGCAGCCGCAGCAGCCGGAATTTGTCCAGACGCCCGCGCAGTATTTGCGCGAAGCCGCATTCCAGTCGTTCACTTCCCGTGGCAGGGAACTCGCCACGCAATACCGCGACACGTTGGCTCGGATCGAGAGAGAAATCGGCGTACCCGGCAATGTCTTGCTCGCGATCTGGGCGCGCGAAAGCGGGTACGCGCGCGAATTTGGCGGCCGGGATGCCATCCGCGTGCTTGCGACCCAGGCCTATGTCGGCAAGCGCAAGGATTTCTTCCGCAACGAATTCCTGCACGCCCTGAAGATGCTGCAGGACGGCGTGCCCCGCGCCGACATGCGCTCGTCCTGGGGCGGCGCCATGGGGCTGACGCAATTCCTGCCGTCGGAGTTCTACAAATACGCCGTCGACTTCGATGGCAGCGGCCGCATTGATATCTGGCGTTCGGTGCCGGATGCGCTCGCGTCGGCGGCGAAACAGCTTGTCGGCAAGGGTTGGCGCACCGGCGAGCCGTGGGCGATCGAGGTGCACGCCCCGGCCAACGCCGACTGCAGCATCGGCGTGCCCGAGGTCATCAGGCCGGTGCGCGAGTGGGTCAAGCTTGGCTTCGTTCCTGCGTATGGCCGCAAGCTGAGCCCGGCGGAATTGTCGCTCGATGCGTCACTGCTGCAGCCGGAGGGAAGTTACGGTCCGTCCTTCCTCGCGCCGAAAAATTATTTCGTGCTCAAGGACTACAACTTTTCGGATCTCTACGTGCTCTTTGTTGGGCACCTGAGCGACCGCATCGCCGGCGGCAAGCCGTTTGAGACTCCATGGAGCAAGAGCGCGCAACTCAAGAGCACCCAGGTCGAGACCATGCAGCGGCAACTCGCAACGCTTGGACTTTACAAAGACAAGATTGACGGAAAAGCCGGAATGCTGACGCGCGCCGCACTCGGCGCATATCAGAAGAAGAACGGCCTGAAGGTCGACTGCTGGCCAACCGCCGCTGTGCTTGAGCACATGCGGCGGTAGGTCGGAGCCTCAGTCGCAGACTTCGACGCGGCGCGAGCGCCAGCCGTAGCCGTCCACCCAGACACGGCGGCGTTCTACATGGCACACGCCGCCTTCGACGACTTCTGAGGGCGCGTAATAGGCGGGGGGCGGGGGCGCGTAGACCGGTGCCGGCTCGACATAATAGGTCGGGCCGCTGTTGGCGATTGCCGAACCGATGATGGCGCCGGCGGCCAGACCGCCAACGACTCCGGCGGCGACGCCGCAGCCGCGGCAGTGCGCCTGGGCCGAAGACGGCAACGCCGCGGCCAAGGTGGCGGCCGCGGCGAGCGCAATGATCGTATGCTTCATGGGTGTCCTCTCGGGCCGATTGATCATTTGGCCCGGATCATCCACCCAAATTCGTTACGCGATGCTTAAGGGCAGATAAACCGCGGCTTGCTCCAGCCAATGAAGTTACCGTATTGGTCGCGGAGCGGCCTGCGGGCCCAGTAGCCACCCGGGCAACCTGCCGGGTAGGGCGCGCCGTAACCTTCATAGACTACGTAGCCGGGGGCCGGTGCATAATAGCGCGGCTGGCTGTTGGCGATCGCGCCGCCGATGATGGCGCCGCCGATGACGCCGGCTGCCACACCCGCACCGACTGCGCAGCCGTAGCAGCGGGCGTCGGCGGTGGTCGGGGCGCTCATTGTGCCGACCGCCATGGTGGCGACTGTCGCGAGCGCGAGCATCGTCTTCTTCATGGTAGTTCCCTCCAGGTCAGGTCGGGCAAACGCCGACCACGTGAGATGGTAATTTAACCTAAACCTGTCCCCGTGCTGCGGATCCGGTCCAAAATGTCGGAATTTTGTTGAACGCCTGGTCACCGCCGTTTGAAAAAGCCCGGACACATTACCGAATCCGGGCTTTTCCACCTTATTACGCGACTTGGCCGATTTGGCTAGGCCTTAGTTACAAACTTGTACGCGACGCACACGCCAACCCCAGCCGTCCCAGATGCGCTGGCGGGTCCAGTAGCAGCCGCCGTAATAGGCCGGGCCAGGAGCGTAGGCGTAATAGCCGGGGCCATAGCCGTAGCCGTACGGCCCGTATCCCGCCGCCGAGCCGATGATGGCGCCGGCAGCGAGGCCGCCGATAATGCCGGCGGCAACCGCGCCACCGTGTCCGTGTCCTCGCCAACGCGCTTCGGCCGGCTGCGGGGCGGCAACGGCCGTAAGTCCAAGGGCCGCGGCAGCCGCTAGGGTTGTGAGTATTTTCGTCTTCGTCATAGCGCACCTCCTCCGGTTCGCCGGGTTCGTAATAGTTCAACGATCTAGGCGTTTGCTTCCTGCGTTCCTGCGCAGAACATCAACAAACAGCGTGACGGAGAGGTTCCAGTTTTGCCCGTGAATGGCCGGTGAATGGGCCGTTTGGAATGGAATTCGCGGCCGATTCGCGAGATTAAATTTTCGCAAGATTTGGGGCGGGTTCCGGGCAGGACGCCTTAGTTTTGCCCGCGATCGTTTCAGCTCGACAGTCCGAGAACGCGCTGCAAGATCGTAGTACTCGATCGGCCAGCCGAAGCCCTTGCAGACTTGCGCGCCCGCGATGCGGCAGGATGCCGACGCGCCTTCGACACGCGGTTGTGCAACTTCGATTTTCCGTTTGAGCTGCGGCTCTTTCGGCGCGAACGCAAGATGTTGCGGCCGACATTGCTCAGGAACAGCCTCTCGAGAGGATAGCTCAACTTCCGAATGGCCGCGGAGAGCGGCAGCCATTCGACCGCCATGATGTCCT
>DASSYU010000300.1:0-5037 GCA_035703125.1 Pseudolabrys sp.
GGCCTCGCGCTCACCAAGCTCGACATCCTCGATGGCTTCGACCAGATCAAGGTCTGCGTGCGCTACCGGCTGGATGGCCGTGAAATCGACTATCTTCCTGCCGGCGAACAGGCGCAGGCGCGGGCAGAGCCGGTGTATGAAGTGATCGACGGCTGGAAGGAACCGACGGCCCGGGCTCGTTCTTGGGCGCAACTGCCGGCGCAGGCAATAAAATATGTGCGGCGCATCGAGGAGCTGGTCGGTTGCCCGGTCGCACTGCTATCGACGAGCCCTGAGCGTGAGGACACAATCCTGATGAAGAATCCGTTTGAACTATGATTGCTGAAAAAAGACACGAACCGGGGCCAAGCATGATCGTCCTAGGGAGAGATCGCGATTTGGATGCCATCATGCACCGGCGAATAAGGCGCAATGGCTGACTATTACCCTCTAATCGCCCGGGCCGTCAGCGGCCTGGACAGAAATACAGGCGAGAACCGGCGCGCCCTGTATGACCGCGCGCGCGTGGCGCTCGTCAACCAGCTGCGCGGCGTCCAGCCGGCGCTTGAGGAATCCGACATCACCCGCGAACGGCTGGCGCTTGAAGAAGCGATCCGCAAGGTTGAAGCTGAAACGGCGAAGCGCGTGCGCGCCGAAACTCCTGAGCCCGAAGAGCCTTCGCTGCGCGATCGTGGTTTGCGCGATTTCCGCGAGACCGTTGCCGAGGCCGAGGGCCTCGGCAGTGCGTCGGCGGAGGCCAAACGTGCGGCGCACGCAACATATGAGGCGATGCCCGTTGAGCCCCCGCGCATCGAGCCGCACATTTCGACCGAGCCTGCGCCGGTTAGCGAGCCTGCGCTTACCGATGAGGCGCCGCCGGCCACGCCTCGCGCAGCTCCGTCATCGCGTCCCGCTTACGATGATGACGATATCTATACGCGTCCCGCACGGTCCTATGTCGGGTTAATCAAGGTCGCCATCATTTTGCTGGTGGTGGCGGGCATTGCCGGCGCCATCTACTGGCAGCGCCACGCCATCGGGACGATGGTCGCGCAATTCCGTTCAGAGCCCGCGCAGAAACCGAAAGATGCAACCCAGCCGGCGGTTCGCCCGAAAATTGCCGATCGTATCGGTCAATCGGGCACGACGTCGCCCAGTACCGCGAACGCACCCGCCGCTGCGGTGGCGCAGAAAGTGGTGCTGTATGACGAGGATCCCAGCGATCCGCAGGGCAAGCGCTATGTGGGCTCGGCCCTTTGGCGCACCGAGACCATATCGCCGGGGCCGGGTCTTGCCCCGGAACTGGCTATTCGCGCCGACATCGAGATACCGGAGCGCAAGCTGCGCATGACATGGTCGCTCCGGCGCAACACCGACAAGGCGCTGCCCGCGAGTCATATGATCGAGATCATGTTCACGCTGCCGGCTGATTTTCCGGAGGGTGGCATCAACAACGTACCCGGCGTTCTGATGAAACAGAACGAACAGGCGCGCGGCGTCCCGCTCGCCGGTCTCGCGGTCAAAGTCACCAACGGATATTTTCTGATCGGTCTCTCGGCGGTTGATGTCGACGTGCAGCGCAATATACAGCTGCTGAAGGAGCGGGACTGGTTCGATATCCCGCTGGTCTACACCAGCGGCAAGCGTGCGATCCTCGCAATGGAGAAGGGAACGCCAGGCACGCGCGCCTTCGAGGAAGCCTTCCGCGCGTGGGGGCAATAGATCGTTGTCGATGGCAGCTAAAACAGAATGGCCGGGCAGGGCCCGGCCATTTTTGCATTCGTGAAGACGCTTAGTGCGCCGTGACTGCCGGCGCTTCAGCCGGCTGCTCCATTGCGGCCATTCGGCTCTTCACCGCTTTCTGCACTTTCTCAAAAGCGCGGACCTCGATCTGGCGCACGCGTTCGCGTGAGACATTGAACTCGGCGGCGAGTTCCTCGAGCGTGATCGGGTCATCGGCGAGCCGCCGCGCCTCGAAGATACGCCGCTCGCGCTCGTTGAGCACGTCGAGTGCCGATATCAAAGCCTTGTGGCGGTTGTCGCTTTCCTCGCTCTCCGCGAGGATGCGCTCCTGACTGGGCGCCTCGTCGACCAGCCAGTCCTGCCACTCGCCGCTTTCGCCGTCGTCACGGATCGGCGCGTTGAGCGAAGCATCGCCGCCCAGGCGTCGGTTCATGTCGACGACGTCCTGCTCGGTGACCCCGAGCCGTTTTGCGATGAGCTGGACCTGGTCAGGCCGCATATCGCCTTCCTCGAGCGCGGAAATCTTGCTCTTCGCTTTGCGCAGGTTGAAGAAAAGCTTCTTCTGGTTCGCGGTCGTGCCCATTTTTACCAGCGACCACGAGCGCAGGATGTATTCCTGGATCGCCGCCTTGATCCACCACATCGCATAGGTGGCGAGGCGGAATCCCTTTTCGGGCTCGAAGCGCTTGACCGCTTGCATCAGGCCTACATTGCCTTCCGAGATCACCTCGGAAATCGGCAGGCCATAGCCGCGATAGCCCATGGCGATCTTGGCGACGAGGCGAAGATGGCTGGTGACGAGCTGGTGCGCGGCTTCACGATCGCCGTGCTCACGCCAGCTGCGCGCCAGCATGTATTCTTGCTGCGGTTCCAGCATAGGGAACCGCCGAATCTCATCGAGATAGTGTGAAAGGCCGGATTCGGCCTTGAGTGCCGGCAATGCGGCGGTGCGGGCCATGACAGCGCCCTCCTTACTTTACTTTGCCCCCGTTTAATCGGCAGGCGGGTTGTCGCCGCCGCTCCCCGAGCCGACGGCGCGCATTTGATGTTGCGACCGCGAAATCCCTCGATCGCAGGTGCAGCATACCGGCTTGACCGGGCGAAAGATAGGTTTGCGCCCGTCACGTCACTGTGACGCCAGAGTGCGGCGCAGTGAAATGCCAAGCCTTTGATGCGGCTGGTCTATTTGCGCAACTCGTGACCCTGCTTCACGGAATTTCCGCGTGCAAGGCATCTCGTAAACGACGCAAATCGCCCGGCAGTTCCGATTGGAACTCCAGGACTTTGCCGGTTTCGGGGTGCTCAATAGCTAATAAATAGGCATGCAAAGCCTGTCTGCCAAGGGCTGACAGTGCGTCGCGGGCCCTTGGGGCAAGGAGGCTCGCTTTGGTCTTGAATCCGGTGCCGTATGTGGCGTCGCCCAGAATTGGATGCCCCAGATGGGCCAGATGCACGCGGATCTGGTGGGTGCGTCCGGTCTCCAGCGTGCAGGCGAGCAGGCTGGCGGCAGGGGTCTTGGCGCCTGGCGGGGTGAAACCTTCCAGCACCTGCCAGTGGGTGACAGCTGCGCGGCCATTGCCGCGGACCGCCTGTTTGTCACGCGCCCGCGGATGGCGGCCGAGCGGAGCATCGATCGTGCCTTTCGGTTTTCCAGGTGCGCCCCACACGAATGCGAGATAGCCGCGCCGGAGCGGGCCTTCGCCTTTTTCGGCGAATTGCTTTGCCAGTGCGCGGTGCGCCTTGTCGGTTTTCGCCACAACCATGAGGCCGGTCGTGTCCTTGTCGAGGCGGTGAACAATTCCCGGCCGCTTGACCCCGCCAATGCCCGACAGGCTATCGCCGCAATGGGCGATGAGCGCATTGACCAGCGTGCCGCTCGCGTGGCCGGCAGCCGGGTGGACCACGACATCCTTCGGTTTGTCGATCACGATGATCGCGTCGTCCTCGTAAACGATATTGAGCGGAATATTTTCGCCCTGCGGCGCGGCGGGTTCAGGCGGCGGCAGGCCGACCTTCACCGAATCCCCGGATTTGACGGTGGCCGCCGGATCGCGGATCGTGCGTCCGGCGATCGTGACCTGTCCGGCGAGGATCAGCGCCTTCAGCCGCGAGCGCGACAGGTGCGCAAGATGCGCGGCCAGCACGCGATCGAGCCTCAGGCCCGCTTCGTCGGTGCTGATCGTGACAGTTTCGGAAGCATTATCTCGCATGGCTCAAGCAATGTCCGGCGAAACTGAAAAGCCCCTCGATCCGGAGGCTGCGCGCGTTGTCGCCAAAGTGCGCCGGCTCATGATGATTGCAACCATGACCACCTTCATCGCCGTTGCCGCCATCATCGCGGTCATCGGCTACCGCGTTTTCAAGGGTGAGGAAAGGGTGCAGGCTGTGCAATCCGTTTCTGCCACGTTGCCTGCTGGGACCAAGGTGCTATCGAGCGCGATCGGAGAGGGGCGCCTGGTCCTTACCGTCGAGGTCAACGGCGCAATCGAGCTGCTCAGTTTCGATTTGAACACTCTCAAGCCACTTGGACGCATCCGGCTGGCACAGTGAATTGCAGGTCACAGCGCACGAATTTTCTCCAGGACGGGAAGCAGATACGAGACAAATTTTTCAGGGTCCTCGCTCATCGGAAAATGGCCGAGTCCTTTCATGATTATCGCCGGTGCGCCCGTGCGTTTGGCGATGTCGAGCGCTGCCTCGGCGGTGCAGGAATAGTCATATTCGCCTGTCAGCAAGAACAGCGGGCAGAGTTTGACGTCGATTTGATCCAGCTTGTCGCGGATGTCGCCATCGGGAGTTGTGTAGAAATAGAGGTCGCCTTTGAACACGCCTGGGCCGCTCTGCATGTAGTGCCATAGTGTTTCCCAGCGTTCAGTTGCGGCCACCGTTGGCGCGATCAGGCCGGAGATCACGCCGGCGCAGACCATTCCGCCGTGCACGTCGGGCCGGTTGAGCCAGGACAGATCATAGTAAGCCTCTGCGTAGGGCGCCGACTCCAATCCTATCAATGCGCGAAACCGGTCCGGATGCTGATGCGCGAGATGCAGCACGATGCGGCCGCCAATCGAGCAGCCCATGACAATGGGTCTCTCAAGCTCGAGTGCGGTAATGACGTCAAGGATCAGACGCACATAGTCAGGGGCGGTCAGTTGATATTCGCGGTCCTGCCAGCCGGGCGGCGGCGAGGTCTTGCCATGCCAGGGCATGTCGAAGGTGATCACACGGAAGTTTTTTGTGATGCGGCTGTCGTTCAGCAAGCCGCGATACTGGCGGGTGTCGGCACCCGCCGTGTGCATGCAAAGCAGAGGAATGCCC